>JANXVQ010000258.1 GCA_025351545.1 Spirosoma sp. | reverse complement strand
TTCTTTTGATAGAAGTCAGTACACCGCCGGTCCCACATACCCCTGATGAAATTGCGAAATGGGGAAAATCAAATCCCAATCGTCTCCCTAAACGCCGTTACCTCACTCAATCATAAACTACACTATCATGTACACGAAATGTACACGAAATGTGTATCATGTACATAAAAGGTGTATTATTGTACATGACAAATTTTCGAGCAGACCAGCCTTTCAATGATCTACCATTATTGCCGCCCCTTCGTGAACAGATAGAGAGTTTACCCATTCTTCGTCAGGAAAGCCGGGCTATACGTGCGTTGGCTGAATTAAAAGGTATGACCCGGTTGCTGCCTAATCCGGCTATATTGGTCGATGCTTTGGTGCTTAAAGAAGCCAAAGCCAGTTCCGAAATCGAAAATATTATCACGACCAGTGATCGACTTTATCAGGCGTTAACCGCCAAAGGACAAGCTACAGATAACGCTACAAAGGAAGTACTACGTTATCGTCAGGCACTTTACACGGGTTACCGTTTCATTCAGGAACGTGGATTTTTAAGTACGAATGGAATCCTGCTGATCCAGCAGGAACTGGAAGAAAACCAAGCGGGTATTCGGCGACTGCCCGGTACAGCCTTACGCAATGACCGAACCAACGAAGTAATCTATACACCACCCGACGACCTGAATACACTACAGGCGCTGATGCATAATTTGGAAGTATATCTAAATTCAGATGCTGAAGATGATGTTTCGCCCTTAATCAAGCTAGCCATCCAGCACTACCAATTTGAAAGCATCCATCCATTTTATGATGGTAATGGACGTACCGGACGAATCATCAACATTTTGTATTTGATTTTACGGGATTTATTGACCGAGCCAATTCTTTACCTGAGCGGCTACATTATTCAACACAAGGCAGATTACTATCAGCTGTTACAGGAAGTTCGTACGCGCCATAACTGGACGGACTGGATCTTATTCATACTGCGAGCCGTAGAGGAAACAGCCCGGCAGACAATAGAGCAGATTGTTAGCATTCGAGCTCTTTTTGAACAGACAACTGAGCAAATTCGCCGGGAAGCTCCCAGCGTATACAGCAAAGAACTCGTTGAAGTGCTATTCTTGTATCCATATAGTAAAATTGAATACGTCGTTGAGCGATTAGCTGTTGACCGACGAACAGCTTCCAAATACCTGCGTGCGGTCGAAAAACTTGGTTTGTTACGCTCCGAACAAAAGTGGAAAGAAACACTATTCGTTAATACTCGATTGTTCGACCTATTAAGCGATTAACTAATTTATACCAACGCCCGCAACTCCTCCACTACGTCCTTAATGGCTTCTATCGTTGCTACTATATCAACTTCGGTATTAAACCGCCCGAGGCTAAACCGAAGACACGAGAAGGCTTCGGTTTCGTTCAGCCCCATTGCCAACAATACATGCGATGGATCAATTGAGGCCGCTGTACAAGCCGAACCGTTAGAAACGGCCATGCCATCCAGGCCCATTATTAGCGCATCTGAGTCGCAGTTTTCAAAATAGATGTTTGTCGTGTTATAAAGCCGATGTTCACAGTTGCCATTTATGCGAGTTCCGGGAATAGTCAGCAAGGCAGTTTCCAGTTGGTCACGTAGAGACCGCACCAGCGGACCGGCAACCCTTTGCGTCTCAGACGCACCAGCAATATCTAATCGGGCGAGTTCGGCGGCTTTGCCCATGCCCACAATACCCGGTACGTTGAGCGTTCCGCTACGTAATCCGCGCTCATGACCACCACCATGCAGGATAGCTTCCAGCTTCACTTTGTGCGGTCTTCGTTGTCGCACAAACAAGCCACCCACGCCTTTGGGACCGTAGAATTTGTGGCCCGAAAAAGCTAACATGTCTATATCCAATACGTCTACATCAATGGGTAGCTTTCCTACGGCCTGTGTCGCATCGGTCATAAACAAAGCCCCGGCTTCGTGGGCTAGTTGGGCAATTTCCCGGATGGGTTGAATGACACCTGTTTCGTTGTTAACGAGCATCACCGATACCAGAATTGTGTCGGGCCGAAGAGCAGCTTTTACAACATCCAAATCCACCAACCCGTCTGATTGGACAGGTAAATATGTGACCTCGATCGGAGCACCGAACCGTCCTTGGGTTTCCAAATACTCACATACGTCCAGTACGGCTTTGTGCTCTGTTTGTACCGTAACGATATGACTGGTTTGTCGGTGCGGCCCCTTGCTTTGGTAACTCTCGACAACACCTTTGATGGCCAGGTTAATCGCTTCGGTCGCGCCGGAGGTGAAAATTAATTCGTGCGTTTCGCAATTCAACAAATCAGCTACCTGCTGCCGGGCAGTTTTTACCGCTTCATGCGCCGACACACCAAATGGATGCGTACTGGCGGCATTAGCAAAGTTGTCGGTTAGAAACGGCATCATAGCATCCAGTACACGCGGGTCAAGCCGGGTCGTAGCGTTGTTGTCGAGGTAAATCATGTTTGTAAAAATACAAATTTTACGTTCGGTATTACTACTCAAATAGAACCGTTGATTTAAGTATGAACGCGCATTTGCCATTAGGCAGGGGAGTCTCGTTCATATTTAAACTATATAGCCTATATAATTTGAGTCTGTTCCCTAAATTTCTGTCGGTAGATGCTGAGTTTTCGTTAAGTTTGGGGCATAATCATTTATTATGTTTAGTCGTCAAACTCTCTCTCTTGTTGCGGCCTGCGGCCTCTCTGTTTTACTTTCCAACGGCCTGACAAGTTGCCAGTCAAAAGGCTCCGGGTCTGCCGAAACCACCGCTGATTCTGTCAAAACAGCCACTACGGTCGAAAAAACGACCAATAAAGCTATCGAAACGACTACCGTAGCGGCTCCCGATCCGTCCAGCATTCCAGCGGGTAAGATTGCCAATGCTGCCACGATTCTGGCTCGTCCGCAAGTGCCGGTTTTGTGTTATCATCAAATTCGAGACTGGCGTGCCAGTGATTCCAAAACGTCGAAGGACTACATTATTCCAGTGGCCGCTTTCAAGGAGCAAATGCAAATGCTGGCCGACAGTGGGTATCATACGGTGTTGCCCGACCAGCTTTACGCTTACCTGACTACGGGCGCAGCGCTGCCCAAAAAGCCTGTTATGCTCACCTTCGATGACGGTGACCTTGACCAGTATACGGTGGCGGCTCCCGAACTCGAAAAGCACGGATTTAAGGGGGCGTTTTTTATCATGACCGTAGCCATTGGCAGACATAGGAAACAGCCATATATGGACAAAACGCAAATTAAAGACCTGTCGGACAGAGGGCATGCCATTGGCGCACACACGTGGGATCATCATAATGTAAAAAAATACCAGGGCGACGATTGGAAGATTCAGGTTGACGAACCAAAAACCAAACTGGAAGGAATAATCGGAAAACCAGTGAAGTACTTCGCTTATCCGTTCGGTCTGTGGAACAGGGAAGCCCTGCCCGAATTACAAAAACGCGGTTATGCTGCTGCGTTTACACTGGCCGACAAACGCGACGATACTATGCCGCTTTATACCGTTCGACGTATTATTGCAGGAGGCCAGTGGAAAGCGAAAACGTTTTACCGGAACATGATCCAAAGTTTTGATGGTAAATAAGTTTGATCTTTTGATCTAATGAAAAAAGCGGCTTGAGCCGCTTTTTTCATTAGATTCCTGGCAGAGAGAGCTTCTGTAGTTAACAGGTCTTGAGTACGTTTTTAATTCGCCAGATGACTAACAAAACTTTACTTACGGTAACGTTTCTTCTTTCAGGTTTATATACCACCAATGCCCAATCAACTCCTCCCCGCCTGCTTATTCGTGGTGATGATATGGGTTATTCGCACGCAGGTAACGAAGCCATCCTGAAATGTCACAAAGATGGTATCGAGAAATCTATCGAAGTGCTTGTTCCGTCGCCGTGGTTTCCGGAAGCGGTCAACATGCTGGAGCAAATTCCAACGGCAGATGTCGGCATTCATTTGACGCTAACCAGCGAGTGGGATAATATCAAATGGCGACCGCTTTCCGACTGCCCCAGTTTGCGGGACGCTGACGGCTATTTTTACCCGATGCTTCGTCCGAACAAAAATTATCCCAGGCGTTCGGTGGTAGAAAATGACTGGAAACTTGCCGATGTCGAAAAAGAGTTTCGTGCTCAGATTGAATTGGCGATGAAGAAAATTCCCCGTATCAGCCACATTTCCGGACATATGGGCTGTACTGGTTTGACTGACGAGGTGACTGCACTCGTTAAAAAGTTAGCGCAAGAGTACCATATTCCGCATTTTGACAGAAGCATTAGAGACGCCGGTGTTGCGTCTGCTGGCTACGTGGGAGCGCATGCAACGTCTGACGAGAAACTGCAAAGTTTCATGAAGATGCTCGAAAGCCTCGAAGCCGGGAAAACCTATATTTTCGTGGACCATCCCGGACTTGATACGCCGGAGATACAGGCTATTCATCATATTGGGTATGAGAACGTAGCCGCTGACCGTCAGGGTGTAACGGACATCTGGACGAATCCACGCGTTAAAGAACTGATCAGGACGAAAGGAATTCAGTTGATCGGCTACAACGATTTGACGAAGTAATCAGACTAAAGCAAAGCGGTTTGGCAGGGTGGTGTCAGCTTTGAATCAACTGACACATCTTTCATAGTAGTTTCGATTTTATTCCTCTTATTATCAATATGAAAAGTACTCGTGTTCTCATTGCCCCTAATGCCTTTAAACATGGCCTTAACGCCACAGACGTAGCACTGGCTATTCAGGAAGGGCTGCAAAAGAGCCACCTCGATTGTGTTTGCGAATGCTTTCCGGTGGGCGATGGCGGTGATGGTACGGGAGAGTTGATGATCAAAAAACACAATGGTTTGCTGATTTCGGCTGAC
>JANXVQ010000122.1 GCA_025351545.1 Spirosoma sp. | reverse complement strand
GTAACAGGTTCGATGGCTGAGCGTATCAACTTCCGGTCGTATGTACTGTTTATGATCCTGTTCAGCCTGTTGGTTTATGCTCCATTAGCGCATATGACCTGGCATCCAGAAGGTATCCTGTTCAAATTGGGTGTTCTTGATTTTGCAGGTGGTACGGTTGTTCACATGTCGGCTGGTTGGGCTGCTTTGGCAGGAGCTTTGTATTTGAAGCGCCGGAAGTCGCACATTGAAGCAAGTTATTTCCCGCCAGCCAACATTCCGTTTGTATTATTAGGTACAGGTCTTCTGTGGTTTGGTTGGTTTGGTTTTAACGCTGGTTCGGCGGTAGCTGCTTCTCCATTAGCTGCATCGGCCTTTGCTACGACCAACACGGCGGCTGCGTCTGCGGGTTTAGCCTGGGTATTGTTTGATGCTGCTAAAGGCAAGAAAGTATCGGCACTTGGTTTCTGTATCGGTGCGGTAGTTGGTCTGGTTGCTATCACCCCGGCGGCTGGTTTTGTCACGATTCCAACGGCCATCTTTATTGGTACGGTTGGCTCTATGGTATCAAACTATGTCGCTCACCTGCGCTCAAAATCGACGCTTGACGATACGCTTGACGTATTCCCTTGCCACGGTGTTGGCGGTATGGTTGGTATGTTGATGACGGGTATTTTCGCTAGCAAAGGCATTAATTCCGCTGTTGTTGATGAAGGGCTGGCGTTTGGTCAGACGAAGTTATTTATCACCCATATAATTGCTTTAGTGGGCGTATCGATGTTTGCTTTCGTAATGTCATATGCATTATTAAAACTTACCGATTTTATTTTGCCACTGCGCGTAACGGAAGAGGACGAAAAGTCAGGTCTGGATGTAAGCCAGCACGACGAATTCCTTATCGAAGCTTAATTTATCAACAGGCTTATAAGTAGTTTTCAATGCTTTATAGGTCTATTCTTTACGACAGAGCCACAGGCATCCTGTCTGGCCTACATGTCTGGCAGTTTTATCTGTGGTTTTGTTGTACTCATGGAGCCGTTCCCGCTTGGGAGCGGTTTCCTATTTTCAGGGGTATCAGATAGCCCGCATGCGATTGTTTTGTTCCTTTCTTCTCTATCATGGTGGTTAGTATTTAAACGAGTAAAACAGCCAGCAACGCTATAATAGCCGGAAGGGCCTGAACAAAAAAGATAGATCGTTGCGCGGTAAGCGCGCCAAAGACACCTGCTACAATAACACAACCGAGGAAAAAGCAGGCAACGTTTACACTCCATGCGGCATCCTGAATCAATAGCGACCACATAAGGCCAGCCGATAAAAAGCCATTATAGAGTCCTTGATTGGCAGCCAACGATCTGGTTGGTTCAAACAATTCAGGCGCAAGTGATTTAAATGTTTTACGTCCTCTGGTAGTCCACGCAAACATTTCCAGCCATAGAATGTAGATGTGTTCGATAGCGACAAAGCCTATCAGAATTTCAGCGATTAGTGTCATAAGTTACAGAATTAAGGTGTTTAGCATAGTGATGCCCGTTCATACAGAGGTAGATTTCCAGGCTGATTAAAGCTACCGGAAATTTCATAAAAACAGGTGTAGCCTGATTAGCCAATGACTGCTTTTTCAAAGACAGCCCTTTAAGTTCTGTAAGGTGATGTTGTTGGTTGATTGGTGATAAGCGCAGGGTTTAATTATTCACATACTAAATTTTTAGCGTAGTTGGTTGATGGCATATTCGTTTTAAGTATTTACAAAAAAGGCCGGTAATGATTACCGGCCCGCACTCCTCAAAAATCAGTGTTTCTCAAATATGGCTTCCGGTTCGGTTACTTCCATTAAGCCCTCGGCATTCACGGCCGTTAGCCGTACGGGGAGCATTTCGTTAATGAGTAGCGGGTCGTATTGGGCCACTACCCGCACGTAGTTTTCGGTAAAACCCTGCATTAGTCCGTCGGCAACATCTTCTTCAAACAACACGGTAGCATCGTGGCCGACCTGTGAATCGTAGAACGCCCGACGTTTCTTGTCGGATAGGATGTGCAGCATCTTCGAGCGCTCGGCCCGGATGTGGCCCGGCACTGTGGGCTTAATCGCCAATGCCGCTGTGTTTGGGCGTTCAGAGTAGGTGAATACGTGCAAGTATGAGATAGGTAACTCATTAAGAAATAGATACGTTTCTTTAAACTCTGTATCGGTTTCGCCGGGATGACCCACAATTACGTCTACACCTATGCAGGCATTGGGCATGAGTTCTTTGATTTTCTGAATACGGTCGACGTAGAGTTCGCGCTTGTACCGACGGCGCATGAGGCCCAGAATCCGGTTACTACCCGATTGCAGCGGCACATGGAAGTGCGGAACAAACCGCTTCGATTGCGCGACAAAGGCAATGACCTCGTCGGTCAGGAGGTTTGGCTCGATACTCGAAATACGGAAACGCTCAATGCCGTCGACCTCGTCTAATGCTTGTACTAAATCGAAGAAAGTCGCTTCTTTTTCGCCATTCACGATACCAAAATCACCGATATTAACACCCGTCAACACGATTTCTTTAACCGCTTGCCCGGCAATCTCGTTAGCGGCCCGAACTACGTTAGCAACTGTATCGGAGCGGCTTTTGCCCCGCGCCAGTGGAATAGTGCAATAAGCACAAGGGTAATCGCAGCCATCCTGAACTTTCAGAAAGGTTCGTGTCCGGTCGTTGAGTGAGTAGGCCGCATGATAGTCGATGGCTTCCTCGATAGGGGAATTGAAAATCCGGGCCGGTTGACCCGTTGGTACTTTCACGAAAGTTGACATGAGTTCGTGCAACCGGAATTTCTCCGACGCACCTAACACCGCATCTACTCCCGGAATCTCCGAAATTTCTTTGGGCTTCAGTTGCGCATAACAGCCCAGAATAGCCACGTAACCATCGGGGTTAATCTTCTGCGCTTCGCGGACAATCTTCCGACATTTTTTGTCGGCGTTGTCCGTTACGGAGCAGGTATTAATAATAAATATGTCTGGTTGCTGGTTGAACTCCACGCGCTCATAACCATGCTGCTCCATCAGGCGGGCAAGGGTAGAAGTTTCGGAAAAATTCAGTTTACAACCGAGCGTATAAAAGGCGACTTTTTTCACAGCAAATAATATATCCCACAAAAGTAAAAAAAAATGACGGTCCGGCGTTCCGATGGGGCGGGTTCCTTCGTATGTATAGGGTAAATGGAGTTTTGGGTGTCCTTTGTTCCTTAATAAAACCAATCTATGCCTCGTACTTTACTTCTTGTCGTACTCAGCTTTGCGCTTTTACTTGAACTTGGCCTGACGGGTGGGGCCTTTTTTGCCCGTGAATTTACATTACACCAGTTCGGAGTAACCCAAACGCCTGACACCGCCTTTCTGGGTTATATTGTAGGCTGGCTGTTATTGTTTGTATCGTTGGTTTGTGGGTTGGCCCTGTGGCAAGTAAAGCAGAAAACGCCCGGCTATGCAACGCTGTGTTATCTGCTTGGTTTCTGGTGGATTGGCATTGGAATTGGTATTTATTTGGCCTTTGGGAAACCTGATAATCTGCTGCTTGACTCACTCAAAGGTCTGCTGATTGTTGTACTGACAAATCGTACGCGTGCCAGTCGTGGGTAGGTTTAGCTACTATTTTCCTTCTTTAAAACATGAAATATCATTTACTGACTGCCCTGCTTGCTAGTATATTTGTGACTCTTCTCTATTCCACTCAGGCGCAGCAATTGCCTGTTAGTGAAACGGTTACGTATGGCCCCGATTCGCAGCGACAGCCCGGTGTTCCTACTGGTAAGGTGACCAGATATGTCTGGAAAAGTAAGGTATTTGCCAATACCATCCGGGAGTATTATGTGTATGTTCCGGCCCAGTACGATCCCAGGAGTCCGGCTGCGCTGATGGTGTTTCAGGATGGCCATACGTATGTGAAAGAGGACGGAGATTTTCGAGTACCCGTGGTATTTGATAACCTGATTCACCAGAAAGTAATGCCGGTCACGATTGGGTTGTTTATCAATCCCGGTCAGCACGGCGAAGAACTGCCAAAAGAGCCGTTTAAGGCCGACAATCGCAGTTTTGAGTATGATACGCTCACCAATCAATATGACCGCTTTCTCATTGAAGAGCTGATTCCTGAGCTTAGCAAGACCTATAAACTGGCCGATTCGCCTACAATGCGGGCCATTTGTGGCCTTTCGTCGGGGGGCATTTGTGCCTTCACGGCAGCCTGGCAGCGGCCCGATTACTTTCATAAAGTGCTGAGTCATGTTGGGAGTTTTACCAATATCAAAGGCGGCTACGTCTATCCATCGCTGATTCGTAAAGCACCCAAACGCAACATCAAAGTTTTTCTGGAGGATGGGAGTAATGACCTTGATAATCCACATGGCAGTTGGTGGCTTAGTAATCTACAAATGGACGCGGCTCTGAAGTTCAGCAAGTACGACTATAAATTTGTGGGCGGTACAGGCGGACACAATGGCAGGCACGGTGGCGCTATTCTTCCCGAATCATTACGGTGGTTATGGAGCGATGTTGTCAGTAAATAATGAGCGAGACTCACTGAGTGTGTACTTTTGTATTACGTATGCACTTATTTTATCAGCCCAGTATCGTTTCGCAGGAGTCGATTCAACTACTTACCGAAGATGATTCCCGCCATGCAATAAAAACCCTGCGCCTAAGCGTTGGCGATTCTATGGCTGTTACTGACGGACACGGAAATCGCTATTTGGCTGTAATTAGTTCAGCCGATGCCCGGCGTTGTGCCTTTCGCATAACGGATACCCAAACCGCATTGCCGCGCCCGTTTTCTATTCGTATTTGTGTTGCACCAACGAAGAATCTGGACCGCATTGAATGGTTTATTGAGAAGGCGGTGGAAGTTGGTATTGAGCGGATCAGTTTCTTTTTTGGCCAGCATTCTGAACGTCGGGTATTGAAACTTGAGCGCTTGGAAAAGATTGCAATAGCGGCTATGAAGCAGTCATTACAATCTTTTTTGCCTAAATTAGACGACGCTCTTCCGTTTGGCGAACTATTGAAAACAGTATCGGAGGCACAACGGTTTATTGCTCACTTGCCTGTTGATGAACCGCCCATAAATCTGGCGAAACGCGCAACAGTCACCGGGCAATATGCTGTTCTGGTTGGTCCGGAAGGTGATTTTTCGGAAAAAGAAATTCAACAGGCAATGGCAGCTGGGTTTCAGATGGTAACGCTTGGCCCCAATCGATTACGTACCGAAACAGCCGCCCTAACGGCCTGTCAGTTATTGAACTTTATAAACGTATGAAAAAGCTGCTTGTCCTTTTAGTTATTCTATGTTACTCCGTCTGTTCAGTCAATGCACAGTACGCGTACAAAATTGCCAAGCTGAAATACAATGGTGGGGGCGACTGGTATGCTAATAAAACCTCGTTACCGAACCTGATTAAATTTGCCAACGCCAACCTACGCATGAACATCTTCCCCGAAGAAGATATTGTGGAGCCGGGCAGCCCGGATTTGTTCGGTTATCCATTCGTTCACATGACGGGTCATGGCAATGTTACTTTCAGTGATGCTGATGTGCAGAATATACGCCGGTATCTGATATCGGGAGGTTTTTTGCACATCGACGATAACTACGGATTAGACAAGTTCATTCGACGCGAAATGAAAAAGGTGTTTCCTGAACTGAGTTTTATCGAGTTGCCGTTCAACCATCCGGTTTATCAGCAAAAGTTTAGGTTTGCAAACGGCTTGCCCAAAATACATGAACATGACGCCAAAGCACCGCAGGGTTTTGGCCTGATTTATCAGGGTCGGCTAGTGTGTTTTTATAGCTACGAATGCGATCTGGGTAATGGATGGGAAGACCAGAGTGTTTATAACGATCCTGAACCTGTGCGACAACAGGCATTACGCATGGGTGCCAACCTGTTACAGTACGCGACGACGACAAATTAATTAAAGTATTATTTAAGGAAGGAAACCCAAACAGCCTTAAATTTCGTTAGTTTTGTAGGAGTATTCTCAGTCATCAGTAATCTTCACCTTTTAATTAGTAATCATTGTGATTGTACTGGCCGCGTTCATTGGGCATTGGTATTTGTCCCTGTTCTGCCAAACCTTCTTTCTGCATCGTTATTCTGCCCACAAAATGTTCTCGATGAGCAAGTTTTGGGAGCGGTTTTTCTATGCCTTGACCTATCTATCGCAAGGTTCGTCGTACCTGAGCCCACGGGCTTATGCTGTACTGCACCGTATGCACCACGCCTTCAGCGACACTGAAAGAGATCCCCATTCGCCCCATCATACAAAGAATATTTTTACGATGATGTGGAAAACGAAAGACATTTATAACGCTGTTCTTCACCGCAGCCAACCCGTTGAGCGTCAGTTTGACCGGAATTATCCCGAGTGGAGTTTCATTGAAAAAGTAGGTGATTCGTGGGTATCGCGCGCTGGTTGGGCTGTGCTGTACAGTGTATTCTATATTGTCGCTTTCCTGTATTTAGATATGCACTGGGCATTCTTCTTCCTGCTGCCCGTTCACTTCGTAATGGGACCCGTACACGGTGCTATCATCAACTGGAGTGGCCACAAATACGGATATGCTAACTTCGATAACCAGGATAAATCAAAAAATTCGCTGATTCTGGATGTTGTAATGATGGGTGAATTGTTTCAGAATAACCACCATAAGCGCCCTAACTCGGCTAATTTTGGTGCGAAATGGTTCGAGTTTGACCCAACTTTCCCTGTAATCGGTATTCTGCATAAACTTCATATTGTTCGGTTAAGACCGTCGGCCGAAGCGAAAAAAGCTCAACATGAAGTTGGTCACGATCGACTGGCTGTTGAGGTTGAACAAGAAGTTGAGGCATAGTTTCATACTATTCATATAAAAAAAGCTCCGAAGTACTTC
>JANXVQ010000118.1 GCA_025351545.1 Spirosoma sp. | reverse complement strand
GTTTTTGCCCGCATTATGCTTGGTTTCGGCTGTCACGTTCTGGCTTTTGACAAAGAGCATTCGGCCGTTTTGCAGCAGCTTGGCGTAGAATATCTTCCTTTGGATGAGGTACTGGCAAAGGCCGACGTAGTGTCGTTACATTGTCCGCTAATTCCCGAAACGTATCACCTGATCGACGCGCCCGCCCTGGCACAGATGAAGCCCGGCACCTACCTGATCAACACCAGCCGGGGTGGACTTCTGGATACGCCTGCCGTATTGGAAGCGCTGCAAAATGGCCATCTGGGAGCGCTGGGCATGGATGTTTATGAACTGGAAGACGATTACTTTTTCGCCGACTGGTCAGCGAAAGCCTTGCCCGATGCGGATCTGAACACGCTGACACATCTACCCAATGTACTGGTTACGTCGCACCAGGGATTTTTCACCCACGAAGCAATGGAGCAGATCGCCCATACAACGCTCAATAATCTGACGTATCTGGAACAGGAACACCCCAACGGGGAACAGTTGCCCCGGGATTATGTCGTAGCCGGGTAAAGTACTGGATAAGAACACAAACTGGCTTTAACAGGCTGGCTGAATTGTGTAGCATCCCACCTGTAAAGTTTGTCCATTACGTTAAGAACCAGTTATGACGACCGAAAACGAAAGCGTGTTAATCCTCAACGGAGGTTCGTCAAGCATCAAGTTTGCACTCTATAGCCTTGATGAATCACCGAAACGAGGACTTTACGGTACGATAGATCGGATCGGTCGGCCGGGAACGAAGCTGACGTTTACGGACCCTGTTACCAATTTGCAGGCTAATTGTCCGGTGGATAGCATCAATTCATTATCAGCCGTGAACTTCCTGGTGGACTGGCTCGAACATAAAGCTGTTTTTACCTCCGTCAAGGCGATTGGACACCGGGTCGTTCATGGCATGGAACATACAGAACCCGAACGCATTACGCAGGGCTTACTGGATGAACTGAAACGTATCGTCGCCTATGATCCCGATCACCTGCCCACCGAATTGGCACTGATCGAAGCCTTCCAGACTCACCAGCCAACCCTGATTCAGATTGCCTGTTTTGATACGGCGTTTCACCGAACCATGCCACGCGTTGCCCAACTGCTGCCCATTCCCCGACGGTTCGATGCCAAAGGAATTCGACGCTACGGGTTTCATGGCATCTCGTATGCGTATCTGCTGGAAGAACTCGCCCGTATCGACGGACCGCGTATCGACGGACCTAAAGTTGCTAAAGGCAAGGTAATTCTGGCGCATCTGGGTAGTGGGGCGAGTTTAGCGGCTGTCCGGGATGGTAAAAGTATGGACACCAGTATGGGCTTTACACCGACCTCCGGTTTGCCAATGAGCACTCGACCGGGCGACCTCGATCCCGGAGTGGCCTGGTATCTGCTGCAATCGGAACAGTTGACACCTAACCAATTCAGCAACCTTATCAATCATGAATCCGGCCTGCTCGGTGTATCAGAAACCAGCTCGGATATGCGCGATTTACTGGAGCGGCAATCCGTTGATGTTCGGGCGGCTGAGGCCGTTGACTTGTTTTGCTACCAAACCCGCAAATGGATCGGTGCCTTTTCAGCCGTCCTCGGCGGACTGGATACGCTGGTCTTTTCGGGAGGTATCGGCGAGAATGCTCCCGAAGTGCGGGCCCGCGTTTGCCAGAACCTGGAATTTCTTGGCATTGAACTGGACGAGCAGCGTAATGTAGCCAACGCCAGCGTGATTTCGGCGGATGCCAGCCGGGTAACCGTCCGCGTCATTCCCACCGACGAAGAGAAAATGATTGCCCAAACGGTGTGTAGGGCACTGTTGGCGCGAACGTCTACGTTCGTGCCAACTATGAACCGGCCTCCGGCCGGAGAAACTCACAACAAAACGGCCAGAGGCCGATAAATAGTCGGCACGAACGTAGACGTTCGCGCCATCAACGTAGCCAACTCAATAAATGGAAAATACCTTAAACATACAGCCTGACACGGAAACTCAACCAAATACGCCCTTATCGCCGATGGAGGTGCAACAGATAAATGCCTACTGGCGAGCGGCCAACTATTTGTCGGTTGGTCAGATTTATCTGCGTGATAACCCATTGCTACATAAACCGCTGGCTCTGGAACATATCAAGCATATGCTGCTGGGACATTGGGGCACCACGCCGGGGCAAAACTTTATTTATACGCACCTGAACCGGGTTATCAAAACGTATGATCTTGATATGATCTACATGTCCGGGCCCGGCCACGGTGGTCCGGCAGTGGTGGCCAGTACGTATCTCGAAGGCACCTACAGTGAGGTTTATCCAAACATAAGCCAGGATGAAGCTGGCCTGAAAAAACTCTTTACGCAGTTCTCATTCCCCGGCGGCATTTCGAGTCATGCATCGCCCCAAACACCCGGATCGATTCACGAAGGGGGCGAATTAGGCTATTCGTTGAGTCACGCCTTTGGCGCCGTATTCGACAACCCGGAGCTAGTCGTTGCCTGTGTGGTTGGTGATGGTGAAGCCGAAACCGGCCCTTTGGCGACGGCCTGGCATTCCAACAAGTTT
>JANXVQ010000229.1 GCA_025351545.1 Spirosoma sp. | reverse complement strand
CAAACCCCGTTCGATGGCCATGGTGGCGCGGGTTTTTCGCTTTTGCTTGTACGGAAGATAAAGATCTTCGAGGTCGATGAGTGAGTCGGTGGCGTCAATTCTCCGACGGAGATCGGGCGTGAGTTTACCCTGCTCATCAATGGATTTAAGAATGCTCTCCCGACGTTTGTCAAGATCAAGTAGTTTCTGCAATGTCTCCTTGATTTGCCCAATCTGGACTTCATCGAGGGGATTACCATTTGCTGAGGCAGTAACTTCTTTCCGATAACGGGCAATAAACGGCACGGTGGCGCCACCGTTGAGTAGTTCGATGGTAGCCGTAACCGACCGTAGATTTAGACCGAGCCGGGCAGCAATGCGTTGTTCAATAGATTGGGTCATGCAACTGATATAGACAATAGAACCGCAAAAATGGCCCTATGAACCGACAGGGCAAAAAAAAACATGCCAATTGGCATGTTTTTTACAACGGTTGTCTTGGTATATCTTACGATTAAGCCATTTCGACGTTCACGGCATTTAAGCCTTTCTTACCGCGTTCGACATTGAATTTAACTTTGTCGTTTTCACGGATTTGGTCGATGAGACCGGAAGCGTGTACAAAAATGTCTTCGCCACCGTCATCGGGTTTAATAAAACCAAACCCTTTGGTTTCATTAAAGAATTTTACAGTTCCTGTTTGCATTGCTATTTTAAATTTAGGCGAAGAACGGTACAATAATTTTTATTTCCAAATGTATTTCTAAATTTTCTTTCAGGAGCTAAAAATATTTTCATAAATGATCTTAAGTGAAGCAATATAGGCCCTGAACGCCTGTAAGCAGACAAATTAAACCAGGCGCTGGTCCAGGGAGACCTGATTTTTTATTCCTTACTCAAACAGGGCTTTCTTATAAAAACTGACACGTTGATAATCAGACTATTCTTGTGAGGTCGGTTTGAAGAAACCTCACAGGTCAGATTTAAGAATCTGACCTCACACAAGGCATTTTTATAAGAAAACCCTGCTTACTCAAATTAGAACAGCTAAGCTTATACGCGTTACTGTTGAAGAAGGCGAAACTATTCTGTCTCCAACAAAGTGGTGGTATAATACGCAACTTTATGAAACTTGTGTATCGCCGGGCCGAGTTCAGTTAAAGGCCGGTAACTGGGACGATTTTTCCAGCGATATTTTCTAATTGTGGCCCCAGCCCTACCCACATTATTCGGCTATGGCTGTTCCAGCATTGATCTATAATAAGGTGCTGGGACAGGTAATGACGCTACAGGAAAAATTCACTGTGTAGCATTCATTGCGTCAGTCACGCGACTTTGTGTATTTTTACCTCCTTAATCGAATACAAACAGCAGTGAAGATTGACGTAACTTCGTTCATGAGGGTAGTGGGTATTTTGGGAGCATTATTGATAGGGGGACTAAATGCGGCTTCATCGCAGGTAGTTATCAGCAATTCCGATGAGCCTACGCTGTATGCCTATTGCCAACAATTTCAGACTTTGTACACCCAAATTCGGGAGCAAAGCGTAACGCCCGACTCAGCCCGGATGCAGTTCAGCAACATCATGCATGGATTGCAGGCCCGGTTTCGCAGCATCGAAAGTTATCAGCAGGATTCGATCCAACGCGACAGCCTGCGCCGGACAGGTATGTATTTCAGCTTTCCACTGCGTGGTTACACGACCAGTGCCATTGGCGGTACACACGGCGAAGGTTATCGGGGAAACGGCTTCGATCTGTTCGATTATGCCGTTCGGGGTAGCCATCCCGCGCAGGATATTTTCATCAGCGACCGCAATCGGGATTACATTGATGACCGCACAGGCAAACCAGCCGACGTGCTGGCTATGAGCCGGGGACTGGTGCTGGCCATCGAAACCGATTGGAAACCCGGCTCCGAATACCGGGGAGGTAACTGGATCTGGATTTATGACCCTGCCCTCCACGGGCTATTTTACTATGCCCACAATAGTGAAGTCGATGTGTCGCCGGGGCAGTGGGTAAAGGCCGGACAGAAACTATCCGAAATGGGCAGGACCGGCTTTAACGCCTACAAAACCCGGTCGCCAACGCATTTACACCTGATGTATCTGCAAATTCAGCCGAACGGGCTTCCTCAGCCGGTCAATACATACGAATGGTTATTAACAGCAAAGCTCTCTAAGTGAATGATATAGGCTGTCGTCAGCTAGCTATACCATACATCACCCATCTTTTTACGATTCCCGCACGAGATTTACGCCCGTAACAAGGAAAATCATACCGACGATGAAGGGGGCAGCCGATTCTGCTTTTGATACATGCATACCCAATACGGCCCTCCCTTCTGACAGGAAAGTGACTAAGGCGAATAGCACGACAACTACACCCAGAATGGTAAGTGATGCGCCAAAAAAGCGCCGAAAATTGGTATTATTCTCCATAAGATAAATTAGTAATGAATGTAGATCAATAAGTATGAGCAAAAAATAAATTGTGACTCTTTGGTTATGAGGAAACTATCATCACTCTACATTATTCATTGTTTTAGCGGTTAAACCGCGTTTACGGCCTTCTTCAATTAAAAACGGGTAGGCAACCTCAAGCGAGTTGGAAACAAGACCGTCTAAGATTGCTTCCCGCAGAACGGATTTAAGTTCGCCCACTTCCTTGGACGGAGGTAAACCGAATGTCTCCATAATTAGCTCACCCGTGATAACCGGCTGAAAACTGCGAAGTTTGTCGCGTTCTTCGAGGTCATGCAATTTGCGTTCAACCCGGTCGAAATTACGCAGGTGTTTCTGCACCCGCTCATAATTCTTCGACGTAATATCAGCCCGGCAGAGCGCCATAAGCCCCTCCAGATCGTCGCCCGCATCGACTAACAATCGGCGAAGAGCGGAGTCCGTTATTTGTTCCTTTGTGAGCGCAATAGGCCGCAAATGCAATCGCACGAGCTTCTGCACAAAACGCATATGCTCATTAAGCGGCAGTTTCATGGTTCGAAAAATACCCGGCACCCAACGGGCACCCATATCTTCGTGGCCATGAAATGTCCAGCCGACTTTTGCGTCGAAACGCTTGGTAGCCGGTTTGGCGATGTCGTGTAATAGAGCTGCCCAACGCAACCATAATTCATTCTGTGCATCACCTGCGTATCGATTGGGCTCGGTACGATTAGCGATGTTATCGAGAACTTGCAGCGTATGGTAAAAATTATCTTTGTGGCCCTTTCCTTCTATCGTTTCAACGCCTTTCAGGGCAATCAATTCGGGGAAGATCCGTTCCAGCAATCCAGCGTGATAAAGCAACTTGAACCCATAAGAAGGCGTGGGTGATAGAATAATTTTATTCAATTCGTCGGTTACACGTTCCCGCGAAACAATGTTGATTCGCTCGTTCATGCGAACGATAGCATCGAAGGTATCTGGCTCAATATCGAAACCCAACTGCGATGCAAAACGGATGGCCCGCATCATACGCAATGGATCGTCGGAAAACGTAATATCGGGATTGAGTGGCGTACGGATGATTTTTCGCTTGAGATCTTTCAGTCCGCCAAATGGGTCAAGCAGTTCGCCAAAGGCATTGGCGTTTAAGCTGATACCCATTGCATTGATGGTAAAATCGCGACGGTTTTGGTCGTCTTCGAGCGTGCCATCTTCTACTATTGGCTTGCGCGATTCACTCCGATATGATTCCTTGCGGGCACCGACAAATTCAACTTCCCACTCTTCCTGACCCGGTATGGCCTCAACGGGGTCAATGTTTGGCGGGGCTACTCCAGGCTGGATGGCCCGCAACATAGCCGTACCGAAGTTGGGAAACACAGCTACGTTTGTTCGCAGTGCTTTTCCAACGGCTTCGGCAAGCGTGATACCACTACCAATGCACACGACATCAATATCTTTCGATGGCCGCTCTAAAACCAAATCGCGCACAAATCCGCCGATAACGTATGTGCGTAAGCCAAGGGCATCGGCCTGTTGGGCAATGACATTAAAAACCGGGTTCTTATGTAAGGTGTCGCTAAAATTCATGTATACCTGATAGTCATGGTCAGCTATTACGCCACGCCATGACTGACAACTTATTTTCTAATAAAATTAATTTCTCCATTGACAGCCAGCTTCATAATGCGCGGCCGTTTAGGCATTCCGGGCAGCGATCCAAACCGTTCGACAATGAGCGTTTCGACCGCGGGCGGCAGTGTGATCGACTCCAGCGGAATAGAAAGCAACCCGCGTCCGAAGCTACCAATCAAGCGTTGTACCTCCGCATTCAACGAACGTCGGACGGCCACTTCGCCGGTTGGCGCTCCCCCCGCTCCTACCGCAGTCTCTGACGTTTTCCACAGAATTGCTGACAGATTCTTACCCTGCTCGTAAACAACGGTTAGCGGATTCTCAGCAAATTCAACCAGGTCATAAGCTACATCCGGAATTTTTGCTACGTACAAAACTAGCTGGTCGGGGTTTTGGATAATCACCGTTGGCTGCACGCTGGTGGGCATTAGCGGCTGTAAGGTTAGTAATTGCTCAACAGCTGCATCGTTGATAGGGTCGGCAATAACAGACCAGCCCGTCTCATCGGCTAGGGCAATAAGTTTTCCAAGCCGAAGCTGGTAGGCAATGTCGCGTATGGTTGGGGTCATGACATAATAAACCGCAAATATACGCCAGGGTTCGGCAAAAGGTGCTTTGTACTGAAACGGCTTACTTTTTAATGACCGACTATAATAACTACTGGACTGAAACAATAACTAACTATTTGCCCGTTCAGCCATTTTTCGGAAAAAGTGTTAAACCCAATCTATATTTCACAGCTTATGTATAATACTGCATAATTATCACGACGCCGGAAATATTTTTTCGGCGTGTTGCTCTGTTAACTATGTTGACGATAGTATAACTTTTTTCATCGCTATGAATTCAGAATCTACTCGCCCTCATTATCATCAGTTTTCTCATTCATTACTTGCTCTGGCTATTCTGACAGCCGGTATTTATTTGGGGCAGGATATTCTGGTGCCGCTGGCTATGGCGGGTCTGGTGGCTGTATTGCTTCGGCCTGTTGAGAACAGACTTCTCCGGTTAGGCATGCACAAGGTTATTGCCATCAGTCTGGCCCTGTTGCTGGCAATAATTGTGGTGGCGGGTATAATGGTAACCTTGTCCATGCAACTATCTGACTTTGCCGATGATTTGCCTAAAATTCGGCAGAATTTAACCGATTTTTTCAGCGATGCCAAACGGTGGGTTCGGCGCGAATACAATGTAAGCTATCGACAACAGGAAAAATATCTTCAAAAAGCCCAGGCGCAAACGCTTGATAGTTTGCAGAGTCCCAACACGCTTGGTTTCATTACGGGGCCACTTGGCACCTTGACGCTGATTCCAATCTATGTTTTTCTACTGCTTTACTACCGATCGATGTTATTGCACTTCGTAGTCGTACTTTTTGCAGAGAAACATACCGAGCGAGTACGAGAAATACTGAGCGAAATAAAGTCCGTTATCCAGAGTTATATGGTTGGTTTACTCATTGAAACGGGCTGTGTGGCAGCTCTAAATTCCATTGGGTTGCTGCTCTTAGGTGTGCAATATGCTATCCTGTTGGGTATTATGGCGGCTATCCTTAATCTGGTTCCGTACATTGGCGGGCTGGTGGCTACAGTGCTAACCGTAATCATTACGTTTAGCAATAATCCCCAACCCTCTGTTATTATTGGAGTTATTGGTGTTTTTCTACTCGTGCAATTTATTGACAACAATGTATTTGTTCCCTTTATTGTAGCCTCTAAAGTTCGGATGAATGCACTTGTATCAATTGTAGGCGTGCTGATTGGTGGTACATTGGCAGGCGTAGCGGGCATGTTTTTATCAATTCCATCTATTGCGATTTTAAAAGTGATTTTCGACCGGGTAGACAATCTGCGGCCTTGGGGAGTGCTCCTGGGTGATCAAACGCCCGACGAAACCGGCAGCAGTTTATTTCGCCTTCCCCGTCGTCGGCGAAAGGCTAAAGTCACCGTAAACGAATCATAGGAAACGGCCTGAAATTCATAGCTCAACTATCTAAAACTACCCTGACCGCTCTGCATTGGTTAGAGTAGTTTTAGATAAATCTAGTTGTATAATTTTTTGATAACTTCTTGTTGAGTTCGCATAAAATGTGCTCGCTCAGCCGGTTGACTCAGGAGCGTATCTGGCGGGTAAATACTATGTTTAGCATAACTTTGGGCGTAAAGTTCCAGCCGCTGGCGAGCAAGCAGGTTCCCGATAGCAGGTCGCTGACGGAACTCGCGCAGAGCCGCCAGATCAATATCGGCGTTGGCAACAATACTTTCGCCATAGGCTGCTTCGGCCAATATGATACCTTTTGGATCAATAATTTTAGAGCCGCCATCCGTAGTACCGGATGGAAGTGAGCCGCCAAGTACCCCCCCCGAATTAGCCGATACAACGTAAGCCATGTTCTCAATAGCCCGTGCCTGTTTGGCTATATTTTTCTGAGTTAACAGGGGGCTGCCAATTTCTGAAGTTGAGTGTATCAGTATTTCAGCTCCTCGCATTGTTAAACAGCGGGCAACTTCAGGAGATAGGATATCTTCCGAAGCAATGCAAGCTAGATTACCAATGTTCGTTTTAACCACCGGGAACAAAGAATCATAGCCGTAAGCGTCCAGATACAATTCCCAAACGTCGTGAGGTGTGGGCGTAAACATCGCGTTCAGGCGACGATAGCGCAACATGACATCACCACTAGGCCCAATAATAAAATTAGTCTGGAAATAGAGTTCGGGGAAAAACGGGTCCTGTTCGTAGGCATTCCCCGAAAAATAAATCTGTTGCCGTTGCACCATAGCACTTAGTGCCTCGTAAATCCGCCCGTCGATGTCGAGAGCGGCTTTTTCACGCCATTGCTCTATCGTTTCATCGACTGGTGGACCCGTCAGGAAAAATTCTGGCACAACAATCAGCAATGTGTCGCGGCCAATAAGGCCGACCGAAGCGATAATTTGGCGTTCAATTCGCTCAATGGTTTGAAGCATTTTTGCTTCGGCTTCATCGCGCGTTTGGCAGGAGTTGACTGTCTGACAGGTTAACTGGAGAGCAAGGGTTTTATAAGACATGGGGTAAGGAACTACTGTAGTGTTAGTGGTTGGGCTGCCAAAATAAAGCGTTTCTATCGAAATACCGCTAACCGCGCCCATTAGGGTAAATCAGGAACAAATTAGATGTCTGGTTGATTAAGTATCTGTCAGGCATTATTGCGTCTTTGCTGAATACGTTTTGTCTAGCGCTAACACGTTTAAATACGGTAAGCTAGCACTTAACTGCCCAGTAGCATTAATGCAAAATCCAATAACTACATAAGTACATGACCGTTGACGTATTGGCCATTGCGGCCCATCCTGATGATATTGAAATGACCTGTGCCGGTACTATTCTTTCGCTTGGTGCACAGGGGAAAACTATTGCTGGCGTTGACCTGACACGGGGTGAATTGGGAACACGGGGAACGCCCGAAATCCGTGCGCAGGAAGCCGCAGAAGGCGCTAGATTAATGAACTTGATGGCTCGGGAAAATATGGGGTTTCGCGATGCATTTTTCCGAAATGATGAACAGCATCAACTGGCCCTCATTGCTGTTATTCGGCAGTTTCGGCCCGAAATTGTTTTAACAAATACCCCGGACGACCGCCATCCTGATCACGGACGGGCCTCTGAACTGGTTGTAGACGCTTGTTTTTATGCTGGTTTACGACAAATAAAAACGGTTAGTAAAGATGGGAAACCACAGGAAGCTCACCGGCCTAAGTTTGTCTATCACTTCATTCAGGACCGCTCGCTGAAGCCCGATTTTATCGTTGACGTAACGCCTTACTGGAACCAGAAACTGGCAGCGATCAAAGCCTATAAAAGTCAATTTTTTAATCCAGAAAGTAACGAGCCACAAAGTTATATTTCGGGCGAGCCATTTATGAAGTTTCTGGAATCCCGCACCCGAGAACACGGCCACATGATTGGTGTAGAATTTGGCGAAGGGTTCATTAGCCGACGGATGCTGGGCATCCAGAATTTATTTGCCCTCGTGTAATATAAGTCCTCAAATTTCCTGCTTCAGTTCCGGGACTTCTCAGTAAGGTTATCTGTTGAACCACTGGTCAATGCTCTTCTACTTCGCTGTTCACTTGTTGTGGGCAGCGAAGTATTGTTTTAAACCTACGTGTTATTTCTCTAAAACAGCCTGTTATTCATTTTCGATAGTTTACAAAAAGGTTGGAATGTACTGACGGATCAATCCGCACGGGCGACCCCACATCCCTATCATAGTTGAGACCACGCTCCCAACTATGATAGGGATGAGCAAAATAGGTAGCCGCTCCTAATGCTTGGCCAATCGACTCGTGACGAGCAAATTCTAAGCTGTTCCCGAAGGTGATCGTCTTGGTGGGCAACCCCCTCCCCCGTAGTACTTTAGTAACCGCTGTGGCCAGAGAACCTGCTTGTTTTGAGTTTAATTTAACGATTAATACGTACTTAGTGCGCCGTTCGACTAACGTTAACAAGGCCCCATCATGGCCCTTACCAATGACGGTGTCCGCCTGCGCGGGCGGCTCCGTCCCAGTGGCCCACCTCGGTGTTGGTCTCGACGATGGGTGGACGAAGATCGATGTCGTTGCTGATGGAGTATCTGAATAAGGTATCTTTATTGCAGAGTCAGTCGCCGATAGGTAGCCATAGTTTGGTTGGTGTGAGGACCCCAAAGCTACGGGAGAATCTATTGAGCGGCCGACTTTTCTGGTTTCTTTCAAGAATAGTCCACCTTGAAAGAAACAAAACAGAAGAAGAGGTTATGTGCACTGCAAATGTAAATGGGTATATTCCAACATTAGCCGGAATATACCCATTTACACTGGTAACATAGCGATTCATTCACTACGCTGTATTTACATTTAACGCCTTCATTATCAATAGACTTCAACAGGAAAACCTATTTTCTTCGCTATACTATGGTCACGTAACGTCAATTAGGAGAGCATGTTATTAAACGCTCAAAGTGCTTGAATACCGTCTTTCAATTTATATCCTGCTAAGGGCAAAAAATTCTATAAAATGTGTAGCTCAATGTTATAGCTGTATATGTATAACTATCATTAAGAGCGGGATTACCCTGGGTCACTTTAGTAAGCGCGGTTCCAAAAGTAGCGTCTCCCAGCCCATCTAAATAATCATTTCTGGTGAAGCGAGTTCCGAACTCAACGCCAACGCTCCACGGGCGCTTAATTTCGTATTTGACACCTACACCCAGCGGATACGTAACAACCCCACCTACTCGAATAACACTGTTACTGAATCTACATAAGCCTATACCACCGAATACATAGGGCGTCCAGTTCTTTGCTTTGGGCAGGGCTTTGTAATTCAGAAAGTTGTACTCAAAATCAACTTCTATTTCGTTGATATTAGTGCGGAATGAGTAGTTACGAGCCTGTTGAAACGGATCACGGCTGGCTTGATCATCACCACGGATTCCCCCAATAGACCCGACTCCCCGTATCGAAAATGAGCGGGTAGCATTGTAGCGAAAAAATAAGCTTGTTGCCGGTCTGTAAAATTGGGGATTGAGTGCCGGAGACACATCACCTTTATAGAGCATACCGCCTAATCCAGCCCCAATTTCAATTTTTTGAGCCTGAACATTCAGGCTGATAAAAAGCCCGGCTACAATAAGCCAGGCTTTGTTGATTCCGTATTGACACATAAATCGGGTGGCAGTAATCAATGAGCGATTCATAGTCATTGACAGTTTGCTCTTGTCGTGACTGATAACCGCTGTTTACTTGATAGGCGGGCATTTGATTTTGCCCGGAATAATATAATGTATAGAAAAATTGGTCAGCAAATAGCCATCATTCAACAAACCTCTCCCCCCACGCATGGGTGTACTTAATACATTTGCCACGGCCGCCCGCTGGTCTGGAGTACCCGTGCTATATAGATTGACTAGCACGGTATAGCGATCAGGCGGATTTTTCAAATATCGAGCTGCAAACTGCTCCGTTTGTCGCCGATCCGACATAACCGTTGCTATACCTGATAGGGTAGCCGGGGCGGGATAAGACCCTCCTACATCGTCGAGATAGTCGGTAAATGTATAGCGAAAGCCAATTTCAGCCCCTATATTAAAGTTGTCATTTAACTTGTATCGCACGCCAAAGCCAACCGGAATCGCTACTGTCACCAGCGAATAGGGCTTATCTCGGCCGGGCTGCCCTTGCCCCTCCGTATGCAATGGCTGGAGCTTGACCCATTGCTGACCAGCATATACATCCGTGCCGCTGCCATTAACTACAGGTGTACGGGCCTCAGGACTATGCGCCACAAGAGCCAGACCACCAAAAATATATGGGGTCAATCTCGCCCGTGAGTTTGAATTTCGTCCATCGGCAACGAAGTTATAGATGCCCGTAAGGGCAAACTCTTTAAGATCATTCCGGAAGTGTAAATTCCTGGCATACTGAGCTAGCCCACCCTCTATGTCATTTTTATTGAATGTGTAGTCATCACCTGCAATTCGTGCCCAGGTAAACATGGCCCGAGCAGCAAAATGCGGTGTGAACTGACGCGTATACCCTAGTCCAAGATTCCAGCGAGGCAGGGTTGTCAATGCCTTAAGGGGTTTAGCATAACCAGCTAAATCGCCAAAGTAGGTGGATGTGCCTCCACCGAATATAATGGATGAATACGGAGCGAAATGCGCATTCGGTCGTCGTTGCGCCGAACTTTCCGTAATTAAACCTGCCAATAAGCAGGTTGTCACAGCGCCTATTACTACCTGTTTATACTTAGTCATACTCATGAAATACGTGAATCAACCGACCGACCCGAAAGCCAGCCAATTCCGAAACGGAAGGGCTATTGCTTTTATTGGCAATACCCCGTAAAAATTATGCCAGAAATGAAACGTGAAGAAATAATAGGGACAGCATTCCAGGGAAAGTACAGCATTTATAGTACCCTTTAATTACGAATGTCCCAACCCCAGTTAAGTTTGCTGCGAAGTGTATTCAAAAAATTGTCGTCGCTGAGCTTAACTAAGCGTGCTTTAAACGCTTCTTTCTGAACACTGATTCTAACAGTCGTATCGACGGTAAACGAGCGGGAATCCAAAGCCGCCAGGAAATTACCGCTTCGACTTTCTACCTCAAACGCTAACTGGCAGGTATCCATAACAACCATTGGCCTGACATTAAGGTTATGCGGGCTGATTGGCGTAATGATGAGGCTTTCTGTTTGGGGCAGCAGTACCGGGCCTCCGCAACTAAGCGAATAACCTGTAGAGCCAGAAGGCGTTGAAATAATCAGTCCGTCGGCCCAGTAGGAATTTAAGAATTCGCCATCGAGGTAAGAATGTACAGTAATCATCGACGAAGTTTGGGTACGTGTAATGGTAAAGTCATTCAAGCCAAAAGGCAGACCCCCAAAAATATCAGTACTCGATCGTACATTCACCAAAGTTCGCTCATCAATTGAGTATTGGCCATTGAAAAGTGCATCAATCATGAGCCGTACCGACGCCGGGGCCACTGTAGCCAGGAAGCCTAATCGTCCAATATTAATACCGATAATTGGAATTTGTCGGGCACCAACGTGGGTAACGGCATCGAGCAAAGTACCGTCGCCCCCTAGACTAAAAATAAAATCAGCATCGGCAACACCTTCTTCAACTGTGTACGTAGCCTGACTATAATGAGCCACGTTCGCATTGTCTAGATACTCGCGATACCCCTCTGAGATAATTATCTCGGTCTGCCGCCGGGACAGCTCCTCAAACATTGACTGAATGTAGGGCCGTGCCGATTCGGGGAAGTTGCGCCCGTGAATGGCGATTTTCATGGAATGAAGTTTACGATTTACGATTTACGGCTGGCTGGCGCACAAGTCTCAATGCGTTAGCCAACCGCAACCCCAAACCTCAAAACTATGTATTAAGATAACGAAGCAGTAAATCGAGTCGCTCCTGGTCAATACTTTCAACAAGGGTATTGGCGAAGGCCGCTTCAATCTTGTAGCCAAAGCGTTCGAGCGTTGAGATAACCGGCGTAATATCACGCCGATTGAGTTTGAGCGTCAAGCGAGAACGATCGGGCATGCCATAGGCCGCACTGGCAAAATAACTGCTGATGATTTTGACATTATTGGATTCAATAAGGCGACTGATCTCAGCCATCGAATAGTCTCGCTCGTTCATATTCAGTATCAGAACAGCGCCTACTTCCTGAACGCCCAGATCCTGCGCGAACTTTTTGAGCAATTCGTTTACCGAAATGGTGCCGCTAAACTCGCGCCCCTCATTGAGAACAGCTACAACCTGCATCTGATGCTGAATAGCGAGGCCTAAGACTTCAAACAGATGCTGTTCTTCGTAAACATACGTTTGTTCGAACAGGCACATTATATCACCCAATGGTCGCTCCTCATCCGCTACGTCCATCAGTAGTTCTTCGCTCACGATGCCCCGGTAGTCGCCCTGATCGGTCAGTACGAGTTGTCCGACGCGGTGCTCCTCCATCCACGCCAAAGCCTGACCGATCAGATCGGTTGGCTTCAGAGCCGGAAGCATGGGATCTATTAGTTCGGCAGCCAGCATAGATACTACAAAATCATATAATGAACATAAACTGTTTGGCGAAAACTACGGAAATTCTCGCATAGTTTTCATTTTTATGTAGTGAATAAACAGGAACTAAATTCCTTACACTTCATAAACTTACGCGACTAACTCACTCACTGGATTTTTAGCGAGCCAATTATCCAGCAATTCGTTAAACTGGTCCGGACATTCCATCATTGGTGCATGGCAACACTTATCAATAAAATACAATTCTGAACCAGCAATGAGTCGATTAAATTCGTGACCCACTTCGGCTGATGTAATCGTATCGTTCAGTCCCCAAACGAGCAGCGTAGGCACCTGAATCTGATGTAAATCTTTGGCTACGTTATTCCGCTGTGCCGATTTGGCAATAGCCACAATACTCATGCACTTGGGAATACTGCTTGTGATCTCAAACACCTCATCAACCAAATCTTTTGAGGCTACTTTGGGGTCGTAAAATGTATAGGCAACCCGTTCGGCAATGTAACTGTAGCTGCCACGCTTAGGAAACGAACCGCCCATTCCATTTTCAAACAGACCGGAACTGCCCGTTAGCACGACCCGTCGAACCTGTTCGGGGTTTTTGAACGTGTAAAGAATAGCTAAATGGCCGCCCAGCGAATTGCCCAATAACGTTAGGTCATACAAGGATTTCTGCACTACAAACTTCTCAATATAGGCCACTAACCCCTCCAGGCTTGCTTGCCGAATAGGCATTTCGTAGATAGGCAGCAACGGAATTATGACCCGATACCGATCAGAAAAAGTGTTGATAACACTATCCCAGTTACTCAGAGCACCAAATAAGCCATGCAGCAGAAGCAATACTTCGCCCTGGCCTTCATCTACATAGCGGAAACCTGCTTCTTCCCGGATCTGATAGTTCATGCGTATTGCGTGGTTAAGGATGTGGTAGAATCGGTTTTTTTATAAATAAACAATACAAAATCAATCCAGTTCTTAAGTAGTCTCAATCCGTGTTGCGTTAGGGTGGCTTCGGGATGAAACTGAACGCCCCACAAAGGTAGTGTTCGGTGGCGCATGGCCATTAGTTCGTTCTGTTCCGTAACGGCAGTACTAACCAATGACAGAGGCAGGTCTGTCAAGATGAGTGAATGATACCGTGTCACCTCAAACTCCACCGGTAGTCCGTGCCATAACCCATCGTCTGTTAGCCTCCGAATTTTAGATACTTTACCATGCATTGGCTGGCTGGCCAACGTAAGTTTTGCACCAAAAAACTCACCTAATGCCTGATGGCCAAGGCAGACACCAAGTATTGGTACATACCGGTAATAACGCGCAATAACATCCATCAAGCGGCCAGCTTGCTGCGGCACGCCCGGCCCTGGTGATAGTACCACTCCGTCGATCGAAGCGTCGGTAAAGTGGCTCCACGATTCATTGTTTCTGACAACACGGCAAGTTGCACCTGCCTGCTGTAGGTAATCTACCAGCATGTAGGTAAATGAATCGAAATTGTCAACCACTAACAGGTTCATGCCGCTATAACGCAATTTGCTTGGGCAAAATTAATATTTCTAAAAAAAAGCAACAACTTTTATTTTACGATTACTGATTATCAAGGTGTTGAAAATACAATAACTTTAAAATATTCAATTTTTATCAAAAAAGTGCTACCTAAGTTTGCCTTAACATATTGATTGGTGAGCGTAGGATTTAATTTTGACTTTTATTCATGAACCTAAGCCTTTTTGGTATGTCCATAGATTCGCCCAACTACAGGGGCGGACCAGCCGACGCACCCGTTGTTATTATTGGTGCCGGTATGGCCGGTCTGACTTGTGCCGTTTATCTTAAACAGGCCGGTATAAATGCCCTTGTGCTCGACGCTGCCGATGGTGTTGGCGGGCGAGTTCGTACAGACGTGGTCGAGGGGTTTCGACTCGACCGGGGGTTTCAAATCTTGTTAACGGCCTATCCCGAAGCCCAACGGCTGCTGAATTATTCGGAACTCAATTTGCATTCATTTCGGTCGGGGGCGCTCATTCACCAGCAATCACCCGAACCGCAGTGGATTACGTTACTGAATCCGTTTCAGGAACCACTATCTGTGTTCCAAACATTGGCGTCGCCGGTTGGCACATTTGGCGATAAGTTACGTATTGTCGAACTCCTTCGCCGTACCCAGGAATTGCCCGTTAGCGAACTATTTCGGCAAACACCAACAACCACACTGGCCTTTCTGCACGAGATGGGTTTCTCGAATCAGATAATCGAGCGGTTCTTCCGTCCGTTTTTCGGGGGTGTATTTTTGGAAGATGCTCTCACGACATCTAGTAATTTCTTTGAATTTTGCTTTCGGATGTTTTTTATGGGCGGAGCCGCCATACCGGCATATGGCATTGAAGCCATTCCAAAACAATTAGCGAGCCGGTTATCTCCCGGGCAGATTCGGTTGCAAACATCTGTAAAACAAATTGATGGCAATACGATCTATCTCACCTCCGGCGACGTATTGACTGGCCGCACGATTGTGCTGGCTGTCGATGCGGATCAAGCCGCCCGACTAACGGGCGCTACAGTACCGAGTGAACAGGCTTTTAATCACACAACTTGTACCTATTTTTCGGTCAAGTCAGATCACTTTGGCAATAGGCCTCCGCAGGAAAAACTCTTATTGCTCAATACTCACCGGAGTTCAGCCG
>JANXVQ010000220.1 GCA_025351545.1 Spirosoma sp. | reverse complement strand
ATAATCAGACTATTCTTGTGAGGTCGGTTTGAAGAAACCTCACAGGTCAGATTTAAGAATCTGACCTCACACAAGGCATTTTTATAAGAAAACCCTGCTGCTTGTTATTACAGATGAACCTAAAACAGGGCTGTTTATTAGACAAGTGAACAGGTAACCTTGACTTAATTTCTAAAATAAAGCGGTTTCAATAAATTTACTTGTAAAACTTGCGAAGTCTATTCCTGATGGTCTATAAATTAAATAAAGTGGCCTTTTTAAATGGTACTTTTTTCATTGGTTTATTGCTGGCGTGTTCTACAGGCTGTTCAGAATTCAGTTTCCACTTATTAAGCCTGGCCAATGTCAATACTTTTGATACGGATGATCAGGGTTGGAGCATAAGTGTAGGTGGCATAGGTGGTTTTAATCCGGTTGGTGGTCATCCTGGTGGTTACGTATATGCTGATGATGCCGGAGGGCCAGCCTGGTATTTTATTGCGTCAAAAAGCTTTATTGACGAAGTCCGAAAAGGGTATGGGAAAACCCTTTATTTTGATCTTCAGCAGGCAGTAGCACAACCTAAACTCGATGCTATTCGTGACATTATTTTTACCGATGGTAAGACTACGCTCTATTTTAATACGGCCTATAATCCCAATATTACCTGGACAAGTTATTTCGTAAAGCTTGATGAGTTGACTGGTTGGAGCAATGGGACCTCTCTAGCTACTAAAACAGAGTTTGAGCGTGTTTTACAAAATTTGACTGATTTGAGGATAAGAGGAGATTATAAAAGTGGTCCTGTCAGGGGTGGATTAGACAACGTAGCGATTTATTAGCGTATACTTATATTTCGGGCCTTCTTCCTTTATTTCGTGTGATTACCGTGATGGGCTGGAAACAGCTTTTACCTATAGCGTTGGTTCTCGTAAGACCAACTGTTTATGATTTAGTGTTTTAGGTAACCGTTTAATTGATAAATTCCTTTGTTATTTATATTATTCGTAAATTGTTAACTAGGTGTATTGTTTTTATGGTTGGCAATTTAGGTTACAATTATTTAAACGCTGACTCTTATAGGGTCAGCGTTTTTGTTTTGTACAAAAACAGCCATCATCTGGTAGATGACGGCTGTTAAGTACTTACTGAAGCTGTTACACTTCACGGTTTATACAAAAACGTTTATACGGATAATGACAGCCGGTCGTGGATATCCTGTTCACGTATCTACGGATATGTCTCAACTTTTTCGTAGGCGTTTGTTATCGAGGCTAACGAAACATCATGGTAAGTAACAAACCTAATACGGTCAATCCGGCAACAGCTACTGCTATAAATAACCCGATTTCGCCCCGTGTCAGGCTATATGCAAGATGCTTGTCGTCATCCAGTCCCAGGTAACTGCTGTGAGAAAACCAGCGGGAGGATGAATGCATCATAGACGAAATCCAGGTCATATTTCCCCTTTTGTGGCTGGTCAACAACTCATCCAGCATGCGGCTATTGTCCTGACGATTTACAGATATCACAACAGTTGATGTAGAGGGACGGGTAGGAGAAATAGGGGGATTCATGGATTCAGGATAAATGCTTTATCTGGAAAGGCTTGAGTGTTGTGCTTGCTAATAAGGATACAATATTGATCAATATTTATCAGTCAAATTCTGCCATTTCGATGAATTGTAGCTTTTGCCGATTTTTTGGTTAAAAAAGCTTAGTATCTTGGATGCAGTTCAGCGAAAAAAGGGTAACGCATCAAAACGTGTTGATGGGTTGTACGACGGAGTGGGTTAGCTGACATTGAGATTTCCACTTTTGACGTACGACAAAAAACACGCCCCCAAATGTGCTTCCTCTCCATACAATGTTGAAACCCTGAACAATGGCTGTTTCACCTGACAACACCTAGTGTAGATCAATAAACAAGCCCGTTGCTGTTTTGTTAATCCATTTATTTAACCTGAAGCCAATTAATTGGATTCCGTCCCGCGAATGGCGACGTTTGCCACGTTTTATACACGTTGATTCTTCCCAATGAACGATTTGCAACTTACCCAGTTATTTCCGGCTGAAGATCAAATTCCAGCCGATTACCGTATCGAACCAATTCACCAGCGGGAGTACCTTCTCAATGGGGAAATGCGCCAGTGGGCCGGTGCCGTTTCTGAGGTGTATTCGCCCATTTGTATACCGGCGGCTGATGGCACACTGCAACGCAAACTGGTTGGTAGTTTTCCCGTTACAGGTCCTGATGAAGCGCTTGAAGCGTTAGACGCAGCCGTTGCGGCCTACGACAATGGTCGGGGCGAATGGCCTACTATGTCCGTTGCCGACCGGATTAGATGCATGGAAACCTTTATTGGTAAAATGCTTGAACAGAAGAAGCTTGTCGTAAACCTGATAATGTGGGAGATCGGTAAGAATCTGGCTGATGCCACCAAAGAATTTGACCGAACCGTCAAATATATCTATGACACGATCGACGCCCTGAAAGATATTGACCGGGCCAGTTCGCGATTTCGGATTGAAGAGGGAATTATCGGGCAGATTCGCCGGTCGCCGATGGGCGTTGTACTGGCAATGGGACCGTTTAATTATCCACTGAACGAAACCTATACAACACTGATACCGAGTATTTTAATGGGCAATACGATTTTGTTCAAGACGCCTAAACATGGTTCATTGCTGCATTATCCGTTGCTCGAAGCGTTCCGCACCAGTTTCCCGAAAGGTGTTGTCAATTCGCTTTACGGACGGGGTGCCAATGTTATTCCGCCGGTAATGAAGTCGGGGAAGATTAACGTACTGACGCTCATTGGCTCTAGCCGTGTGGCCGATGAACTGCAACGCCAGCACCCAAAACTCAACCGCCTTCGGTCGATTATGAGTCTGGATGCCAAAAATGCAGCGATCATATTGCCTGATGCCGATCTTGATGTGGCCGTAAAAGAATGTCTGTTAGGCACGTTATCATTTAATGGGCAGCGCTGTACGGCCATTAAAATTATTTGGGTTCATCGCTCCGTTGCCGACGAGTTTTTGAAACGCTTTAGCCCGGAAGTAAGTAAATTGAAACTGGGTATGCCGTGGGACGCCGGTGTGCAGATTACGCCGTTGCCTGAACCGACCAAACCAGCGTATCTTGCCGATTGTATCCGCGAAGCTGAAGCGGGTGGTGCGGCTGTTATGAACGAAGGTGGAGGGCTAGTTTCAGAGTCACTTTTCAAACCGGCCATTGTGTATCCCGTCAAAGCAGATATGAAATTATATCGTGAGGAGCAGTTTGGACCTGTAATACCCGTTGTGCCTTTTGATAGTATCGAACAGCCCATCGACTATATTATTACTGCCGATTATGGTCAGCAGGTAAGTATTTTCGGTAGGGATCCAGATCAGATTGCAGAATTGATTGACCCACTTGTCAATCAGGTTTGTCGGGTAAACATCAATGCGCAGTGTCAGCGAGGACCTGATACCTTCCCGTTTACAGGCCGGAAAGATTCGGCAGAAGGAACCTTGTCGGTTGAAGACGCGCTGCGCTCCTTCTCAATTCGTACTGTCGTCGCAACGAAAGATACCGATGTTAATAAGGAGATTTTGAATGATATTGTGGGAAACCACAAATCGGAGTTTCTGAGCACAAATTTTATATTTTAACGTAAAGCCGCCCGTCCCGGTCGGCATGTAAGCTGAGAAGCCTACAGACTTATTTTACTACATGGCCGACCGGGATGGACGGCTCTACTTCATGCTCACGACAACAAAGCTTACCAAATCCTTTGCCAACGATATAAAAGCCGTTCGCAACGTGTCAATCACGCTCGAACCAGGCCGGATTATGGCACTTGTTGGTGCCAGTGGTTCCGGAAAAAGTACATTACTGAACCTGTTAGCGGGACTCGCCGATGCCGACACGGGCCATGTTCACCTCGATGGTGAGCGTGTGCCAGGACCGTCGGACGTATTGGTGGCGGGACATGCCGATATTCGGCTGGTGCACCAGGAGTATCAGCTGATGCCAAACGTATCGGTGCGCGAGAATATTAAGTATGCGCTCCGTTTTTTTGAGAAAAGCTACCGTGATTTTCGAGTCGATGAACTGCTGAAACTGTGCCGCCTGACCGATGTGCAGGGCCGAATTCCACGCCAGATATCGGGGGGCGAAAAGCAGCGTACGGCCATTGCCCGCGCCATTGCCGACAAACCCGCCGTATTGCTGTTAGACGAGCCGTTTAGCCATCTTGACCTTCCTAATCGGCTCATTGTCCGCGATTTACTCTTTGATATGGTTCGTCTGGATACCGGGTCACGCTCGACATCCTGTTTATTTGTAACACACGATGCCTCCGATGCGCTATCCATTGCCGACTCACTGGGTATTATGCGCGATGGGAAATTGATACAACTCGGGGTACCTGTAGACATCTATCACCGGCCCGAAACAGCCTACGCAGCTCGCATGACAGGCCCGGTCAATATTATAAAAGCCAGGCATCTATCTACGCTTAATTTGCCCGAAACAGGTAATCCAAATGAGTTGATTTGTCTACGGCCAGAGCAAGTTCAATTAGACGATAGCGGGGTACAGGGTATTATTCGATCTGTTTTTTTTATGGGTAGTCACTACGAATTGGAC
>JANXVQ010000203.1 GCA_025351545.1 Spirosoma sp. | reverse complement strand
TTTAATGACCACTTTGTAGATACGCCCTACTATTCCCTGTATACCGCTTATATTAGTCTGATACGTTCCACCCGTCGACACTTCCCTCAGGGTTTCCTGATTACCAAGATTATCTGAGATGGTGACTGTTGCCCCGGTTTCGAGCAGGTTCAAACTTTTGTACGAATAATCTGCCGTACGGGTAAGCTTTACCGCATAGGGGCCCGGCTGATTAGTAACCATTCCTTCAACGATTAATGAATGTGGAATACTAACCGTGCCAGGCTCGTATTCTGTCACGCATGAAACAACCAGTACGAGCACCAGCAATAATTGAGCAGATAAGAATCCCCGCAGTCTCATCAGAATTTAAAATTATAGGTCAGCGATGGGAAGGCTGTTCCGAAAATAGATAGTTTATACGCATCAGAAGACGATGCCGAACTCAGCTTATAAAAGATGGAGTACGCGTTTTTGTGCGCATATACATTGTAAATCGAGAATACCCAGCTACTCTGATTTTTCTTTTTCTTGAGCGGATTCTGCTCAAACGTCATCGAAAAATCGAGTCGGTGATAATCGGGAACTCGCTGCTGATTCCGGTCAAGATAAATAGGAACAAGCACCCCCGCCACGCGGGCAATAGCTGCCGGTTGGGTGGTGGGCCGCCCGGTGCTATACGTAAAATTCAAGGACATACTAAACCAGGACGTTGGGCGATGAGTCGCTAACACATTCAGTGTATGCGGTTTATCGTAGTTTGCCGGATATGGATTGCCGTTGTTTACCTGCTCGGCTACATAAGGGCTATTCATTGTCAGGAAGGTGCGCGCGTAGGTGTAACTCATAAAACCCGTCCATCGACCCTTATTTTTTCGCAGTAATCCTTCAAAGCCATACGCCTGACCACGGCCCTGCACAATCTGCGTTTCAACAGCCTGTGCCAGTTGAAGTTCGGACCCGTCGCGGTAGTCAATGGCATTGGTAAGCGTTTTATAATACACCTCGCCCGATGCTTCAATGGCATTATCGGCCGTATTGAGGAAATACCCCAGCGACCATTGATCGGCAATGACGGGCTTTGTATACATGTCGCTCAGGTGCCATCGTGAGGTTGGCAAGGCGGCTGTTGTATTCGTCACCTGCTGAATATACTGGCGCAGTCTGCTGTAACCGGCTTTTATGGCACGCCCCTCACCCACCGACCAGCGCACCGCCAGCCGAGGTTCCAGGCCACCCGCCGAATGATAAATTTTCCCGGCTCCGTACGTCTGCGCAGAGGTTACAGTTTCGTCCTGGCGCGGGCCGTTTTCCTGATATGTCCGCACGGTTGCCGGACCTTGGTTCAATAGGGCCGAATAGCGCAACCCGGCAATAATGGCAACCGTTGAACTTAGTTTCCACTCGTCCTGAATATAGGCGGCAAGTTCGTAGGCCCGTTCGCGGTTAATATCGACTGGCAGCACATTGGAGTACGGTCCGGGAATTCGCGTATTGGGCTGAAGCAGGTAATCAATGGCGCTTACTCCGGCCTGCCACTGGTGGACTTCGTTGGGCGTATAAGTCAAATCTGATTTGATCTGGCGGTGCAAAACACCCGACTCAAGCCGGAATGCATTGGCCGAATCGGATGACGACAAATCGGCCCGGTAACGGCTCAGGATAACCAATGTAGCCAGATTTATCTGCTTACTCATGAAGTAATTCCAACGCAACACCGCGTTCATTGTCTGATAGTTGAACTGGGTGGAGGATGCATTAATTTCCTGCCCTGAAAGTGAATCAGACGCCAGTTTAAAAATATCTTTGCTTAGATAACCCGTCAGCGTAATCGTATTTTTCTCGTTGGGCTGGTATTTGAATTTGGTCGTCAGATCATAAAAATTAGCTTTCGTACCGGCTAGATTTGGCGGAGCCAGTTTAAACAAAAAATCATTGAACGATCCCCGAGCAGCCAACAAAAACGACAGTTTCTTTTTAATGATCGGCCCCTCAATACCTAACCGGCTCGAAATGATACCAATGCCGCCGTTCATCCCCCATTTTTCGGCGTCCGGTTCCTTGATTTTTACATCCAGCACCGACGATGCCCGGCCCCCATAAGCAGCCGCAACTCCACCCCGATTCAGAGTTATATCACGCACCACGTCGGGATTAAATACCGAGAAAAAACCCATTAAATGACTCGAATTGAAGACCGGTGCCTCATCGAACAAAATCAGATTCTGGTCGGCGCTACCCCCCCGAACGTTAAAACCCGGTGCTCCCTCGCCCACCGTCGTTACCCCCGGCAGCAATAGCAGACTACGAATAACATCTACTTCACCCATGAGGGGCGGAATACGCCGAATACTGCGAATAGTCATCTGCGAAACGCCAATTTCAACCTTACGAACGTTACGGTCAGGTGTTTCGCTTGTTACAACAACCTCCTCAAGATCTTTGGTATCATCTTCCATAGTGACTTCACGGAAGAGCGTACTTTGCAGCGAAATGGTATCCTGCTGGGTACGGTAGCCCACATGCGAGAATCGCAGCACATAATTACCGGGTGGCAATTGAACAGTATAAAATCCATCTTTGGCCGTTACGTATCCCTTCGACACGTTCAATACCACGATATTGACGCCCTGAATAGGTTTTCCGGTCTTTACATCCCGCACATAACCCGTTGCAGAAAACGTGGTAGCGTTACCACCCATATTTGTTCTTGGTTGAGCTAATGCCCCATTTAGCAAACAAAACGACAGCAACAGTAAACGTAAAAAATGCATAAAGCCGGGATTAGAAAGCGCGGAATAGGGTAAGCAATGGGTCTGGTAATTAATAATACAAAGGGGGAAGGTATTCGATTTACCCTATTTGTCACTACTCTTAATTTATAATTAATTCCCTCATCAGGCTTACCCTCCCTGCTACTTGCGTATTTCTGCTCTACGCTGTTGCAAATAATTACTCATCTCTTCTAAGGTCAACGCATTGAAAGTCATTGCTTTTGTTAAACCGCCTTTGCGCCCAATAGCCACGCCATAGTGCATATCCAGCAACCCGATAAAGTCATGGGCATCGGGGTTTATACTGAGCATAACTCCCTGCTGCATAGCGTAATCAATCCAATGCCAGTCAATATCGAGCCGGTACGGACTGGCGTTAATTTCGATAACAACCTTGTGTTCAGCGCAGGCGTCGATGATAGCCCGATGGTCGATCGGGTAACCTTCACGAGCAAGCAACAGGCGTCCGGTTGGATGTCCTAGAATAGTGGTATATGGGTTTTCAATGGCCCGCAATAATCGCGTTGTAGCCTTCTCGAGCGACATGGTCAGGGTTTGGTGAACCGATGCCACAACGTAATCGAACGATGCCAGTATATCGTCATCGTAATCCAATGAGCCATCACCCAGAATATCAGATTCGATGCCTTTGAAAATCCGGAAGTCAGCCCCAAAACCTGCGTTGATCTGATCAATTTCAACTTGTTGCTGACGAACTCGTTCCGCGTCAAGTCCACCCGCGTAGGAAGCTGTTTTGGAATGATCGGCAATGCCAAAATAAGTCAGTCCAAGTTCGCGACAGTAAGCAGCCATATCGGCCACCGACTGTTTCCCATCCGACCAGGTGCTGTGATTATGAAGCGTACCCCGCAAATCCTCCCACCTAACGAGTTCACTATTTTGGTGGCGGCTTGCCCAGCGAAAAGCAAAGTCGTCTTCGCGCATTTCGGGCACGATATACGGCAAACCCGCTCGTGCGTATATGGCCTGCTCTACCTCTTCCGTTGCTTTATCGGTCACTTCTGAGACGACACTGGAATAGGCTATCTGCAACAAGGGTATGCCGCCCGCTCCGGCCTGCTGTAAATGAATTTCGGCTGCCGTTTGAATAAATAACTGCCGGTTCATCTGCTCCGCCGGATAAAACAGCAATTCGACCTGAACATCGAAGCCGGTCAAGCGTCCCCGCCAGACAAACGGCGAAGATTCGGCCTCGTTCTGCTCCAGATTCGGCAGTTTATTCAGAGTTAGCATGGCCGAAATTGGGTCGCTTGTCTGCATAAGCAGTTGCACACAATCAACTTCCTGCGCTTTTCTGCGTACCTGACCACTGATTTCGACCCGCTCAAAATGGGTTGACAGTTCATCGTGGAGCAGGTTGGCGACCATGGCGGCTTTGTCCATGCGCACTTTTCCCTGCTGTTCCTGTAAGAACTCCAGCGCAGTCAGAATTTTTTCCTGTGTGCTGGCACCAAATCCCTTAATCTTCGCAATCTGGCCATTCTCCCCTGCCAGTTGAAGATCCTGGAGATTGGTTATACCTAACTCCTGCCATAACGTACGGACTTTTTTTACGCCCAATCCTTTGATGCGGAACATATCCAGAACGCCCGAAGGTGTTTGGGCCAGCAACTCATCAAGGTCTGTTAGATGACCCGTTTCGGCTATTTCGCGAATTTTTTGAGCCACAGACTTGCCAACACCCTGTAGTTTAACCAGTTCCTCAACGGGCAGGTTCACTAAGTCGGCCGTGGATTTATCCAGATTAAAGGCGGCTGTCTGGAAAGTCCGTGTTTTAAATGTATCACGGTCGTGGAGTTCCATTAACCGGCCAGTGAGTTCGAGCAGGTCAACGATTTGAGAATTAGTCATGCTAAAAGGGGGATTCACTCCGCAAGTTAGGCAATTGGTCAGATTTTAGGGAAAGCCGCGACCGCGCTGTCTCATCTTTATATCATCGGCACAAAAACGTGCTCAATCAACCCTTGATTTTCTCTCAAGTATATGAACTCGACTACAAACACTCCTAATCGCGATCCGCATTTATGGAAACAGGCCAAAGCACGCGTTGGTTTTCAGATTCATCTTCGATCTTATTTAATTGTAAACGCTGGTCTATGGCTCATTTGGGCCTTGAGCAACTTTGTCTTTCGCTCCTCTGATGAGCATGGCTCACTTTTCCCCTGGCCTTTTTTTCCAATGATTGGATGGGGAATTGGCTTGGCATCGCATTACTTCGCCGTTTATCGCCATAGCGAACGAAATATGATTGAAGACGAATATCAGAAGCTAGTTAATCAACAACAATAAGGCTTTCTTATGAAAC
>JANXVQ010000202.1 GCA_025351545.1 Spirosoma sp. | reverse complement strand
GTAGTGAAATTTGTACGCAAGACTTTTTTGGGCGTATCAAAGGAAAAGTTATACCACAAGACGCTTTCTCATTTGCAGTGGGAAGTCAAAAATAAGCCAATCGTTATTGATTTATAAGACTTGAATTCAAGTTTGAAGTGCAATTAACCTGATCTTTCTTTTTATTGCTTTATGGGTTTCCGCCCCCTTTAGTTTAAAAAAAAAGCCAGCCGGATGCGGTAGATCGCTTAGTTTTGGGTGTCGAATCCAAACAAACTAATGGCCCACTACGCCCAACTGACTCTCCAGCAAAGATATCAAATCCAAGCGCTGAGCCAACACCCCATTCTCCAAAAGCAAATTGCCAAACAGATTGGAGTAACCCCTGCTACCATCAGCCGAGAACTCGCTCGTAATAGAGTCAATGGCCCCTATCAAGCACTGGCGGCCCATCAGCGCAGCGGCAAATTGAGACAACGGCAAGCCTATAAACTAATGGGATCACTCAAAGAAGATATCCTAAAAAGGCTTAGGGAACGACATTCTCCCCAACAGATCAGCGGAGTTTTGGCCTTGGAATCGGGACGTAAAGTTATTAGCCATGAAGCCATTTATCAGTTTATCTATAGGCAACAGCCTGCTGATGGACAGCCACTTACAACGTATCTCAGGATTCGTCACAAGAAACGATATAGAAAACGGGGACAACTGGAGAAGCGCGGCAGCATCCCTAACCGGGTCAGTATTGATGAAAGACCAGCTATTGTCGAGACCAACAGGGAGGTTGGTCATTGGGAAGGTGACACCGTAATTGGTGCCGAACATGATGGGGTACTGCTGACATTGGTTGAACGAGTCACCAAGTACACACTCATTGTCAAATTGCCCTCTAAACATGCTGATTTCTTGGCTAATGCGCTGATTAAATGCCTCTTGAGGTGCATCTTACCTGTCCTCTCAATTACATTCGATAACGGCAAAGAATTCACCCAACATCAACGAATGAGTAAGCAGTTGCAGGCCCCGATTTACTTCGCTCACCCCTATCATAGCTGGGAACGTGGCCTCAATGAGAACACAAATGGATTAATTCGACAGTACATTCCTAAAGGGTGTCGAATCAGCATTGTTAAATCCACCGACCTAAATTGGATTCAGGATCAACTCAATCACAGACCCCGCAAAACATTAGGCTTTTTAACTCCCGTCCAATTCGCTCAAAAACAAGGAATTGCACTTCAAACTTGAATCTGCGTTAGTTAAACGAATGAGAAATAAACTTGCCCATGGGCGTATGACTTTTGCGGAAAGCGTAAAGGATAAATCTGTACAAGACATGATTGGATACAAAGATCAGGTAATCTCTTATATGGACTGTGTGCTTTCAAACATTAGCCTTTATCTTAATAGTGATGATTTTCAGCAACCTATTGCACCTCTGTAAGTCCAACCAAACCCTACTTTAATATTTTCCTTTTGAAAGCTGGGTAACCATTGCTTCGGTTGCCGACTACATTGTTTTTGCTTGAATAATTAGGTACTTTCTAAATAGCGGGAATTCCCGAAAGTGTATCTCCAAGTTGCACAATCCATTCCTTGATTTTTATACATTTGTACTTCCTTATATCGTTCTATTTGAAAGTCTAATTCGCTCTACGAACATGAACAGAAGAGACGCCCTTATGCGGGTGGCCGCGCTGGCTGGCGCAACAATGTCGTTGCCAGCGCTGGCTGATACACTCGAAGCCTCCGCTACCCGACGCGCCCTGACAGGCAAGCCGCTTTTTTTAACGGCTGATCAAGACGCAACCGTCGCCGAACTGGCTGATACCATTATTCCAACAACGACTACGCCCGGTGCTAAAGCCGCCAAGGTGAATGAAGTGATTGATATCATCCTGAAAGACTGCTATAAATCAGATGATCAGCAACGTTTCCTGGATGGTCTGACCCAAACCAACAAATTGAGTCAGGACGCTTATGGCAAAGCCTTTGTACAACTCGATACGACCCAGCGCATTGAGATTGTAAAGAAATTGCAGGATGAGGCCAAGCAGCAACTGGCTCAAATGGCTGGTAATAAGACCGCTACAAAGGTGGAGAATGCACAGGCTGATTTGCAAATGCCCAATGCCAAAAAACGGTATACGCCTTTCTTTACAATGCTGAAAGACTTGACCCTGACAGGCTATTTTACTTCCGAAATTGGCTGCACGCAGGCTCTCGAATATGTCGCCGTTCCAGGTCGTTACGATGGCTGTGTGACGCTCAAACCCGGCCAAAAGGCGTGGGCTATTTAATGAATAATACACAATGAATAAATAATGTATGACATCGGTCTTTGAAAAGCCAGTACTCACTTTATAATTATTCATTATTCATTCAAAAAATATGAATCTCAATATCGACGCAAAAAAAGATATGACTTACGACGCCATTGTCGTAGGTTCAGGCATTTCTGGTGGATGGGCTGCTAAAGAGCTCACACAGAAAGGATTGAAAGTGCTAATGCTGGAGCGTGGCCGCGATGTGAAACACATCGAAGGCTATCCAACGGCGACAAATAACCCGTGGGATTTTCCGCATCGGGGCCGTATCACGACGATGGCAGCTGAGGAATACTGGGCCAATATGCGTACCGGCTATACCGCAAATGAGGAATGGAGACACTTCTTTGAGAACGATAAAGAACATCCGTACCTCGAAAAACGGAAGGTAGACTGGATTCGCGGCTACCATGTGGGCGGCCGGTCGTTGATGTGGGGCCGGCAAAGCTACCGCTGGAACAAAGAAGATTTTATGGCCAATGCTAAAGAAGGTATTGGCGTCGATTGGCCGATTCGCTACGAAGACCTTAAAGATTGGTACACCTATGTAGAAGGATTTGCTGGTATTTCTGGTAGCAAAGATGGTTTGGATGTGTTACCAGATGGTAATTACCTGCCCCCTATGCAGATGAACTGTCTGGAAAAGGAAGCTAAAAAACGAATTGAAAAGGCATTTCCGGCTCGTACCGTTACGATGGGACGGACAGCTCACCTGACTGCGCCCAAGCAGATTCACTATGACCTGGGTCGGGCGGCCTGCCAGTTCCGTAATCAGTGTATGCGCGGTTGCCCTTATGGCGCGTATTTCAGCACGCAGTCGGCTACATTGCCAGCGGCTGTTAAAACCGGAAAATTAACGCTCCTGCCCGATTCGATTGTGTCGGAAGTGCTTTATGACGAGAAGAAAGGAAAAGCGACCGGCGTTCGGATTATCAATCAGAATACCAAAGAAGTTCGCGAATACTACGCCCGGATTATCTTCCTGAACGCGTCGTCTTTTGCCAGTACGTCAATTTTGATGAATTCCAAGTCGCACCGTTTTCCGAACGGAATGGGCAATGATTCGGATCAACTCGGTCGTAATATTATGGATCACCATCTGGCTGCCGGTGCTGCCGGTACGTTTGAGGGTATGGAAGATCAATACTACTACGGTCGGCGGGCCAACGGCGTTTACGTTCCTCGCTATCGCAACTGGGCGGGTGACAAACGCGATTACGTTCGGGGCTTTGGTTATCAGGGTGGTGCTGGTCGTGGTGGCTGGAACCGGGGTAATGGTACGGATGGATTTGGAGCGGATTTCAAAGAAAGCCTGACCACACCCGGCCCGTGGACGATGAGTCTGGGCGGTTTTGGCGAAATGATTGCTGATCCAAACAACCGTATGACACTTTCACCCGATCAGAAAGATAGCTGGGGTTTACCTGTAATTGTATTCGACGCAGCTTACGGCGAAAATGAGCGAAAAATGCGGATCGATATGATGAACGATGCCGCCGAAATGCTCGAAGCCGCTGGTATCAAAAATGTGACGGCTTACAATGACGAGTCGAAACACCCCGGCATCGGTATCCATGAAATGGGTACTGCCCGCATGGGTCGTGATCCAAAAACATCGGTCTTGAACGCTCATAACCAGCTTCACAGCGTTAAGAATGTATTTAATACCGACGGAGCTTGTATGACTTCATCTTCCTGCGTAAATCCTTCGCTTACATACATGGCCCTGACCGCTCGTGCGGCTGATTTTGCTGTAAAGGAAATGAAAAAGGGTACTTTATAAGAGAGAACCGATCAGACTAAATAGGGTAGATAGCTTAATCAGGCTATCTACCCTATTTGCTTGTCTGTCAACGAAAAATTTCTTTTAAACTATCAGAAAAACAGTAAAATAATAAACACTTTGTTATTAGTTTAGTTGTACTATAGATTAAGCGGTAAAATTAATCAGAAAACATAACTCAACGATGAAAAAATTAATGATCATGGGTTGGATGCTCGTAGCTGGCATGACCCTGAATGCAACGGCACAAACAACGAATTCAGGTTCGACGGGTACAACTGGTGCGGGCACTACCGGAACAACTACAAATGGTACAAATTCGGGTACGTATCAAACCCAACCACCAACGGGCGTGAATCCGACGAATACAACCGGGACGTATTCGAATGGTCAAAACACTGGTGTAAATACCGGTACGACACCCACTACCGGAACCGGTTCTTCGGCCAATGGCTCAACAACCAATGGTAGTTACAGCACGGGTACAGGTACTATGAATAGTGGTACAACGGGTACTGGCACTATGAATAGTGGTACGACCGGCACTGGAACTATGAACAGTGGTACAACGGGTACAACTGATCGGATGAACAACGGTTCGACGGGTAACGGTAGCCGACGTACGAAAAGTAGCTCGTCAACAACGGTGCCGAGTACAACGACAACCACAACACCTCCTGAAAAGTAGGGATGTAAGAGTATAAAAAGCGATTGGGGGAATACCTTTGTACGGGTATTCCCCCAATTTGTTTATGTCAGAACAGGCTCCATTAATTTCCCTAAATAAGTTAACTATTCGGCGCAGTAACCGGACGGTGGTTAGCGATCTCACATTTCAACTAAATTCAGGTGAATGCTGGGCCGTGATTGGACCAACAGGCAGTGGAAAAACTACCTTCATACAAACCCTTGCCGGTCAGTTTCCCGCTCCTCCGGGTGCATTGACTCGTCGGGCACAAACTGAGTTTGTCTCTTTTAAGGAAGAATCGAGCCGGTTTTCCTACAGCGGCTACTTTTATCAGCAACGATATCAGGCTACCATGAGCGATGAGCGCACCGACGCGGGCTATACATCCACTCCATCGTTACGTGATTTTTTGCAGTTTACCGAATCGCCGGAATCGACTGCGTTACTTGAGCGATTGGGGTTGTTACCCTTATTGGGTCGCTCATTTATAAAGCTATCTAACGGCCAGACCCGCAAGGCACGAATTGGAAAGGCTCTTATGCGACATCCCTCGGTGTTGTTGTTAGATAATCCGTTTGTGGGCTTAGATATAAATTTCCGGGCTGAATTAACAAGCTGGTTAGGCGAACTAATAAATCATGGACTAACACTTGTTCTAATAACTGAATCAGACGAAATCCCGCCATTTAGCACACATGTTGCCGTATTAGGAAAAGGGAAACTGCGCTGGGCTGGTCCCAAAGAAGCGTATGAGCCCGAATACCAGAAGGAAGCTGAATTAATTGTGCCGCCTGTACTGCAAACACAATCCCAACAAATTGATTTTACAGAAGCCTTTCGACTGCAAAATATTATCGTTTGCTATGGCGACACGATCATTTTGAACGACGTTAATTGGGTGATTCTTGCGGGTGAACGCTGGGCCTTATTTGGCCAAAATGGGGCTGGAAAATCGGTATTACTTAGTTTGCTTTATGGTGATCATCCCCAGGCATATGCCAATCATGTGAGCGTATTTGGCTACCGGCGCGGCAAATCGGGTGAAAGTATCTGGGACGTAAAGCGCCGAATTGGTTTTGTTTCACCCGAATTGCATTTATATTTCCCACAGCATTTATCGGTTCGGCAAGTGGCTCTGTCCGGGTTGGCTGATACGCTCACTCCGCCCAATCGGGTCTCCTCTGAAGCAGAAACAGATTTAGCCAGTTTGCTGGCTTATTTTGACCTGACTGATACAGAAAACCGATCATTCGGAACCCTATCGGCGGGCGAGCAACGGTTAGTTTTGTTGGTCCGTGCTTTTTTGAAAAACTCACCCGTATTACTGTTAGATGAGCCATTTCAGGCTATAGACAGCCGCCGTGTTGAACTGGCACGTCAGTTAATTGATAGTTTTACCGGCAAAACCATTTTGTTCGTAACCCATAATCAGAACGAACTTCCACAGAGTATCGATCAGATTTTTATGCTTATAGACAATACCAGAAAGTTGGTAGACTAGCAAGGATTTCAGTAGTTTACTTGTAAATCTACCTCCAGACGCAATCACAATCAATTTTGCATTCTTCTTCGTGTAACTAACAAATTCATTCCTGAAACAGTAACGTTGGCATGATTTATGATAACCAAAAACGATATTCTTGTCATAGGATCAAACTGTCGTTTAATAAATAAACGGGAGTAATAATATCGATATTTCTCTAATTATTGGGACTCGTGTAAGCCTGAAATCATTAAAAAAAAGGCTTGGCATGATATTGGTCTTACTGTAGCGTAATCGATATTTCCAGATGAGGAGAGAACTATTAAATAAATTTATCGGTAACTTTAGGTGGATAGCGGTTTGGATTTTGGTAACCTCACGAGTCATGGGGTCCTCTTATCCACTAGCCGATACATGTCAGAATCCGGCCCCGCCTGTCATTACGGGTTCGGCGAAAGCCATTTGTCGTAACGAATATGTTACGCTCTCTGCTACCGGATGTGTTGGTACTGTTGTTTGGTCGAATGGCGAGACGGGCGCTGCTATCCAGGTTCAACCGCAACAAACCACAAAATACACAGCTATTTGCCGAGCTCGGCCCGGGTGTATCAGTTGCTTTGCCGAAGTCTGGAAAATTACCGTCAACACACCCGGTGCACCTATTATTGCAAGTTCAGCGAAAATCATCTGTGCCAACGACGCTGTTACACTTACGGCAACCAACTGTGCCGGTGCAGTCCATTGGCCCGACCAGACCACCGGTTCTGGCTGGACTGGAAAACTGCAACAAACAACTACTTTTCAAGCTACCTGCGAACAAAATAATTGCGTTAGCAACCCGTCGGCAGTGGTTTCTGTGCAGGTAGCCGCGCCAACTACGCCACTTGTTTCGGCTGGTAAAGGTGACGTTTGTGCTGGACAACCGGTTCGACTTACGGCATCCGGTTGCGTGGGAACTATCCGCTGGACCGATGGCAGCGAAGGCCTGGTTAAAATAGTTACTCCTTATCAAACAACAAACTACCGGGCTGTCTGCCAGATTGGTTCGTGCCGGAGCGACAGTTCCGAAATCATATCGGTAGTTGTGCGTACGGCTGATCAGAAATTAACGTTAGTAACAACAGTGAGTAACGGTTGTCCCTTTCAGACAGCCGATTTATCGAAAGCTATTACGGAGAAAAATCCGGCTCTTAGTCCCTATTATCAGTTTCGAACGGGGCCTGTGCTCAATGCTCCTGATGTTCAGTCGCCCGGTGCAGTAGTGGCCGGAATATATTACATTTTCGGACGTAATACGGAAGGCTGTTACACGGACCCTGTTGCTGTAACGGTGAACATTACTCCTTGTCAAAACGCAATTCCGCCCTGCCTGAGCAATCCGGCTACGGTTGCCATTCGGCTTGACTCTCTCGATTGGGTAAAAGGCATTATTCGCCTGACTGCTCAAGTAGGTGGTTCGGCCAGTAAACCTACCTGGCAAAGCGATGGGGGCGGCTTATTCGCAGATACAGGATTGATGACTCGTTATTTCTTATCTGAAACTGATCGGCAACGCGGTTCGACCCTTTTTACGATTTCGGTGCCAGACCCTGATGGTAATGGTTCCTGCGTAGGGGCTTCTGTACAACGTACAATAACGGCCCCATCGCGGGAAATTGTAGGCTTAAGTAAAAAGGTAAGCGAGCCTGTCTGGATCACTGAAGGAGATACTCGACTGGTTGAACTAACCTATCAACTGACAGCGGTGAATCTCGGAGCACATAATTTGGCAAATGTGCAAATAGCCGATGATCTGGACGCTGCTTTTTCCGGTTCGGGCGCGCTGGTTCGCTCTATAAATGTTCGGGCTGATAGCGGCTTAACTGTTAATTCGGCTTATACAGGCCGTGGCGTTGATACGACTTTGCTCAGTGGTGGAAATTTGATGGCTGGTAAAAAGAGCCGCGTCTGGTTAACGGTTCGGTTGGATGTAAGCCAGGCTATTACGCTAACATTCATTAATAAAGCAACCGTGCAGGGGATTGATACAAACGGCACTATTTGCCGCGACCGTTCGACAAATGGTGCTGAAGCTGACCCCGATCAGAATGGCAATCCGGGTGATAATGATGAGCCAACTTTGGTAACCCTCCATTCACTCCGGCCCGAAGAGGGCGAAACCGTATTTATTCCTGAAGGATTTTCACCTAACGGCGACGGTATTAACGACCGGTTTGTTATCCAGCGGTTACCAAGCGACCTTACGGTTCAGATGGAAGTCTATAATCGATGGGGGCATCTCGTTTACCAGAATTTGAATTATAAAAACGATTGGGTAGGTACTGATAATCAAGGTATTAAAGTGAGTAATGCAAAAGAAGGATTGCCCGATGGAACATATTATTATCAGATTCGGCTCAGCGATGGCCGTGAATATATACGTTTTCTGACGTTGGCGCGATAAGTTTTTCGCTATAATTTTAGGGTAAATTCGTTTGCCGAATGAGTATAGGGTTAGCGGCTGTGAGACATGGAATTTAAGTAACTGATGGGTAAGAATTGGGTAATATGGTTTTTAGGAGGATTGATGTGGTTAAGCTGTTCAATGGCTTGGGCTCAGACCGACTCACTGTTGAAGCAAGCCGACCGTTTGCTCAACTATAAAGCCTATGGCCGTGCAATAGAAGCCTATTCGGAACTCCTGACTGCGCATGTTGACCAACTCTCCAGTGCTCAGAAATCGACAGCGCAAGGCCGCTTGGCATTTGCTTATCAACAGGTTGGCGATAATCAGAAAGCGGAGCGGTACTACCGCGACGCTATAGCTAATAATACCGACGAAAATCTGCAGCAAATCCTGCAATTTGCGAAGACGCTGGCTAGTAATGGCAAACTTCAGGAGGGTCAGAAACAGTATGAACGCTACCTCCAATTAAAAGATAAACAACCCGTGCAGCAAATGCCGACTGGTCAACCGGGTGGCCTCAGAAAAGACCCTGTACGCTATCGGTTAGAGTATTTAGCCTTAAACTCGCGTGGTGAAGAATTTAGTCCGGCATTTTATCGGGACGGTCTGGTGTATGTAGCGGGCAAAAAAGGTGGATCGGCTATCGAAACAACAGGTAACGGGGGCGGATCAGGTTATCTGGACCTGTTTTATGTGCCAAACCGAAATAATTTGAAGGTAGGCAGCATTATCAATGCAGACGGCACCACTAGCAAAGCGCCTGATAACAAGATTAAAGTTCAGCGTAATATTGGTGAGGATAATTATTCCCGTTCAACAGCCAACGACTCGCGTACCGTCCCCAACTATTATGAGGGTATTAATATTTCGGAAGGCTTAGGTTACAATGATCGTCATATCGATCTGGCGCAACGTTTTAGCCAGACACTCAATACGAAATATCACGAAGGTCCGGCTACGTTTTCGCGGGATGGTTCGCGCATAATTTTTACCCGCAATAACTATAACAACGGTCGCGCGAACAAGAGTGCTGCAGGTGTCAATAAACTTAAATTGTACACCGCCACCCAGCAGAATGGTTCCTGGATGAACATTGAAGAACTACCTTTCAATAGTGATGAATATTCGGTTGGCCATCCAACGCTTAGCCATGATGAGCAATTCCTTTATTTCGCTTCCGATATGCCGGGTGGGCTGGGTGGTACAGATTTATATGTGAGTCGCTATCAAAACGGGCAATGGGGACGGCCTGTCAATATGGGTAGCACGATCAATACAAAAGGTAATGATTTATTTCCGTTTGTGGATGAGGATGGAAACCTGTATTTTTCGTCAGATGGTCGCAAAGGTCTTGGCGCGTTAGATATATTTTTTGCAAATCTATCCAATGGGGTAACGGTGAAAACCGTCGAACACCTTGACGCGCCAATCAACTCGGTGCAAGACGATTTTGGCCTTATTACCGATGGTAACCGACTTGGCGGCTACTTCAGCAGTAATCGGCGAGATGGCAATGATGATATTTACCGATTTGTTCGGGAGAGTTCGCTTTTCGGCTGTCGTGACCTGACCATACGCCTATATGACACCAACACCGAACAACCTTTAGACAGTGTGAGTGTGCTGATCAAGGCGCGGGGAGAGGGAAGACCTGACCTGACTTTAGTTAGTGACGCCAATGGATTCCTGCGAATTTGTTTAGAAGGGGCTAATGCCTTTATATTTCAGGCCAGCCGGGATGGCTATATTAACAGTACGGTAGGCTTTACAACGCAGTTATTAACCGACGATCAGCCGAGTCGACTCGAAATCGGATTGATAAAGCCCACCGTCGTTATGGATACTATTACATCGATAAGCTACGTAGTTACTACTACTAGTCCACTAACAAAGTCAAGAATTCGGGGTGTAGTTATGGGGCAGCGCGATCGCCGGCCAATTGAGGGTGTAACGGTTCGACTTCGCAATGAATGCAATCGTTCGCAGCGTGAGTATGTAACCGGTCCGGATGGACGCTATACATTCGATCTGGTTGAAGGGTGCGATTACACGCTGATTGCCTCTAAGCCCGAGTTTGGTACAAATACAAATCGAATTAAAAAGCTACCCAAAAAGACAAAACCTAAAGAAGTATCGGCCGATCTGCGAATGCTTAGCGTGGGAGATGTGGTTACGATTGATAACATTTATTACGACCTTGATCGATTCAGTCTCCGCCCCGATGCCGCTCGCGAACTGGATAAAGTTGTGGCTACGATGCAAAAATATCCGTCGCTGATTATTGAAATTCGATCGCATACAGACAGTCGCGGAGAGGCAGAACACAACAAAGCTCTGTCGTTACAACGAGCTAAAGCCGTGGCTAGCTACTTAGTATCCAAAGGTATCAGCCGTAAGCGCATGGCCACGCTGGGCATGGGTGAGTCGCAATTAGTGAACAACTGCACCGATGGGGTCATCTGCACCGATGCTGAACATCAACGAAATCGCCGAACAGAATTTAAGGTGGTAGAAATAAAGTAGGAAACGCGATCACAACTCAACAGGATGATTGATATTCTTTACTGAAGCGTTCATGAATCATCATTCATCCTGTTGAGTTGTGATCGCGTTTCCTACCTGTAAAATTAACATTGGCCTCTGCATTACTGCAAAGCGGCCGGATGGTTTTCATAATCTGCAATCTTGCTTTTATCCAGTAGAGTGGGGCGACGTTTTGGAGGTAATACATACACCTGAAACCAAGCTTACCTTTACGAGTAGCGGACTGCCCATTCCCGGCGACCCAACCCAAAATCTTTGTATTCGGGCATATGAGCTGCTAAGGCAAGATTTTGACCTTCCTCCCGTTCAGATTCATCTCCACAAAATCGTTCCCATTGGCGCGGGTTTGGGCGGTGGCTCCGCCGATGCCGCCTTTGCTCTGAAGCTGCTGAACGAACAGTTCTCCTTAAACTTAAGCGGTACGCAACTGGAGGGCTACGCCCGTTTGCTAGGCAGCGACTGCGCGTTTTTTATTCAAAACCGACCGTTATACTGTACTGAAAAAGGCGACGTATTCTCGGAAATTACCGTTGATCTGAGTGGCTACCATATTATGCTGGTTTACCCTAATCTGGCCATTTCAACCGCCGAAGCCTACGCTGGCATACAACCTCGTCAGCCTGAAATAGCCTTATACGATCAACTGTTATCGCCCATTAATACCTGGCAGAATTCTATACACAATGATTTTGAAGATAGTCTATTTCTCAAGTATCCTGATCTGGCCCGGATCAAGAATCAACTCTATGAAACTGGAGCTATTTATGCCAGTATGAGTGGCTCTGGGTCAACGGTATATGGCATTTTCAACGCGCCTGCTGACGTGCCAAACCAATTTTCTACTTACTGCGTTTGGAAAGGAAAACTGTAAAACAGTTTGTCGTTTTCGCCAGACCGCCGAGCGGTTTGTAGACCCACTGTTGGGTACTGCACAAACCACAAATTCATTCTATGAGCAATTTTATGACGAAACGGCGAGAGCCGTTCCGCTTTATGGTCTGGCTGGGCATTGCAAGTAGTGTGATGGTGTTCACGATGCTACTAATGGCCTATGTGGTTCGCAGAACTGGACAGGGCTGGACCGATATAAAACTGCCAAATGTTTTCTTAATCAGTACAGGCGTAATTTTGTTAAGCAGTTTCACACTTAGGAATGCTATTCAGGCATTTCGGCATGAACGCTTCGGAAATTACCGGGTCAATATTGCGACCACATTCGGACTTGGTATATTGTTTATTCTATTGCAAACCTGGGGATGGCGGCAGATGGTCCAGTCGGGTATAAAGTTAGAAGGAAATCCCGCCGGTAGTTTTGTCTATATTATCTCAGGGGTTCACCTGCTTCACATTTTGCTTGGGCTTATTTTTTTAGCCATCATCCTGGCCGAAGCTATGCGTCGTCGGCTTTATATCGACTCATTTGTCTATAGCGTTAATCCGCCCAACTGGCAAAAAATCAGGCTAATTACCCTGTATTGGCACTTCGTTGATATACTCTGGCTTGCCCTATTTGCCTTTCTCTTACTTCATCACGGCCTCGATTTGCATCTCTCTCTGTGACGGTTACCTGATTTTGGCGCTTTATACCGTTATTTGTTTACTGTAAAGTTCGTATTTATATACTTCATGAAAAAAATCGCTCTCTGGGTAGGGTTATGGGCATTAAGCCTACCATCTTTCGCCCAAACTGCACCCTCGTCAACATCGGCACCGGGTTCAAAATATGACCCACTCGCTTTGTTCCATCCGCTATTCAATATGCAGCCCGGTAATGATTACCGCACCGGTAGTGGTGCTCCGGGTCCGCGTTACTGGCAAAATCGGTCTGATTATCAAATTAACGTCGCGCTCGACGACCAGCAGAATACCATCACTGGTGATGTGACGATTACCTACAAAAATAATTCGCCCGAAACGCTGTCTTACCTGTGGCTACAATTAGATCAGAATGCCTTTAGTGATACTTCACGGGCATCTAAAACAACACCTGTTGCAGGTGGTCGATTTGGTAATCTTGGCTTTGTGGGCGGATTGACTATTTCAAGCGTAACGGTTGAGCAGGGAAAAGGTAAGTTTACTGCAACGCCATATGTCATTACAGACACACGTATGCAGGTGCGCCTTTCAGAATCTGTAAAGTCTAACGGTGATGTGGTGAAAATAAAAGTTACCTACTCGTTCAAAATTCCGGAATACGGCTCCGACCGGATGGGGCAGTTAAAACGAAAAGACGGCACCATCTACGAAATCGCCCAGTGGTATCCGCGGATGTGTGTATACGATGATATTGAAGGCTGGAACGTATTGCCCTATTTAGGAGCGGGCGAGTTTTACCTCGATTATGGTGATTATGAATACAGCATTACCGCTCCCTGGGACCATATTGTTGTGGGATCGGGCGAGTTGCTGAACCCAACCGAAGTGCTGACTGCCGAACAGATCAAGCGTCTGGATCAGGCCAGAAAAAGTGACCAGACCGTTATTATTCGCGGGAAAGATGAAGTTACTGATGCGAATAGCCGCCCGAAAAAATCAGGTACGATAACCTGGAAATTCCGCTGTCAGAACACACGTGACGTAGCCTGGGCTTCGTCGCGGGCGTTTGTGTGGGATGCTGCCAAAATAAACCTGCCGAGTGGAAAAACATCTCTTGCGCAATCAGTGTATCCAGCCGAAAGCGCTACCAACGACTCGTGGAATCGTTCGACAGAGTACGTAAAAGGTTGCGTTGAGTTTTACTCAAAATACCTCTACGAATTCAGTTATCCGGTGGCGACCAATGTGGCTGGTGTGGTGGCTGGAATGGAGTATCCCGGTATTATTTTCTGCGATCATAAAGACAAGAAAGACGCGCTATGGGGCGTAACCGACCATGAGTTTGGCCATAACTGGTTCCCGATGATTGTGGGCAGTAACGAGCGGAAATTCCCCTGGATGGACGAAGGGTTTAATACCTTTATCAATACGCTCTCTACGGCCAATTTCAACAAAGGTGAATTTAATCGGGAGCGCGGCACGATGCACGACCTTGCTCCGGCTCTGTTTTACCCTGCTGAGCCAATCATGACCATTCCTGATGTGCAGCAACCAAGAGCTTTGGGCATTTTGGCGTATTACAAACCAGGTATGGGCCTGAAGCTCCTTCGTGAAGTTATTCTTGGGCCTGACCGTTTCGATTTTGCCTTCAGAAATTATGTCAGCCGTTGGGCTTTCAAACACCCAACGCCTTATGATTTCTTTCGTAGTATAGAAGACGGCGCCGGTGAGGACTTAGGCTGGTTCTGGCGTGGCTATTTCTACGAAACCTGGAAGTTGGACCAGAGCGTAAAAGATGTAAAATACGTAGATGGGACCGCCGACAAAGGATCGCTGATTTCTATCGAAAATCTTGAAAAGCTAGCCATGCCTGTTACGGTAGAAGTAACCGAAACGAACGGCAAGAAAGGCCGTATAAATCTGCCGATTGAAGTTTGGCAACGTGGTGCTACCTGGACGTTCAAATATAATTCGACGTCACCTATAAAGACAGTCGTTGTTGACCCCGACCAAAAGTTGCCCGACGTCAATAGTAAAAACAACATCTGGCGGGCAGAAGCTCAATAGAACAACTTGAGTTATACAGAAAGAGGGTTGTTCAGGTAGTCAGGTGAGTCCTGTTCTACCTAAACAACCCTCTCTCTGTATAACTCTACAGCGTTTAAACTTCTACGAGCATTGCCCCGAAAGAATAACCTCCTCCAAAGACCGTTACAACGATTCGTTGACCTTTGCGGAACGTATCCCACTGCTCCGAAAGCGCAATGGCACAACCCGCACAACCGGTATTGCCGTATCGTTGAATGTTAGAAATCAATTTCTCTTCAGGTAATCCTAGCGTCTTCATGACATTGCGCGAAATACGAAGATTAGCCTGGTGAGGCAAAATGAAATCCACATCGGCCAGGGTTAAACCACAACGTTCGAGTATTTGCAAGCTGGCTTTAGGCATATACTGGCAGGCATTGATGAAAACGTCGCGGCCATGCGGCATTGTAACACCCCCATGAGCGGGTTTCATCACCACGGCTGTAGTGGCTTTGGCCGTATGAGCAGCACCGCCGGTCAGCAAGGCTTTTATGGTGAAATCACCCTCACTTTGCCGCTCTTTTGTGATTAGAAGTGCTGCTGCACCATCGCCCCACAAATGGCCCGAAATAGTATCTGTTTCGTTGTAATAGAGTGTATTATGCTCCGATACAATGACTAGGGCACGACTCGCTTTATTGAGTGCAAAGTAACCCTCCACCACTTCGATGGCGTTTAGAAATGACGAGCAGGCTGTTGAGATCGAAACAACCGGAATATCAGCAATGCCGATATAATGCTGGGCTTCGTGGGCTAGTGAAACAATGGTATCGTAAGGTGTATAAGTACCTCCTACGATTAGATCAACGCTGGTCAGATCAACTTTATCCATGAGTCGTTGGACGACTTCAATAGTCATGGTATTCGTGTTTTCACCGGGAGCGGCTTTTCGTCGCTCCACAATTCCAGTACGTTCGATAATCCATTCGCTGGAAAGGCCGTTAAGCTGGGTAAAATGTTCATTGCCGACTACCTGCGAAGGCAGGTAGTGGCTTACTGCATGTATGTACATCAGGCCAAAAAAGTAGGTCTAATACAGGTATAACCCGAATTAATCTCTAAAGTTAAATCCTTCCGGGAAAACGTGGTATTAAACATTAGAACAATACTATAATGTATTGAATTTATTG
>JANXVQ010000187.1 GCA_025351545.1 Spirosoma sp. | reverse complement strand
TGATGAAACAATTGGGTTCTGTGGTCGTTGTAGCCCCCAATAGTCCACAATCGGGCATGGGCCACGCGATTACGATTTCTAATCCAATACGACTCTATCCATCCGACATTTTTGGCGATGTGCCAGCTTATGAGTGTTCCGGCACCCCGGCTGATTGTGTTAAACTAGCGAAGCACCATGTCTTGAAAGACCGCGCCCCAGATTTAGTTGTCAGCGGTATCAATCATGGCAGCAACTCGTCCATTAGCATTCTCTATTCCGGCACCATGTCGGCGGCTATCGAAGCGGCCATCGAGGGGATTCCGGCTATCGGTTTCTCACTTGGCGACTTCACTAGCCAGCCCGATTTTTCGCATACGCACGAACACATTCTGACCATTGCCCGAAATGTGCTGGAGCGAGGAGTAGCGCGGGGAACGGCGCTGAACGTCAACTTCCCGGCCCGCGCGGCTGAGCCGTTGAAGGGAATCCGCATTTGTCGGCAAGCCAACGCCAAATGGCAGGAGGTATTCGATGAACGACGCGACCCGCATGGCCGTCGGTATTTTTGGCTGGCGGGCGATTTTGTTAACTTCGATACTCACGCCGAAGATACCGACGAGTACGCTCTATCACAGAACTATACGTCTGTTGTGCCGTGTCAGTATGATCTGACAGCTTATGGCATGATAGACACCTTGAAAGACTGGAAATTGTAATTATTAATGATGAATGATGAATGATGAATGATTTTGGCGAACGGCCGACATTCATTATCGCACCAGCGACCCGGTCATCATTCATAATCGCACCGGCAACCCGGTCATCATTCAAAATGGCTCTACTAGGTAGTATGCTCAAAAACGGCATTCGGTTATCGAATGTCGTCAGACTGCGGAAGTTTGATGCACTTCGCCAGCAGCGTAAAGTGTTCCGTAAGCTCATCCGAAAAGCTCAGTTTACGAAGTTTGGAGTAGCGTATCATTTTGATGATTTGCTCCGGGCAGCCGAGTTTGGCACCGACCGGGAGTTTTATCAGAAGTACAAACAGAATGTGCCCATCCATGACTACAATCAAATGTTCGACGGCTGGTGGAAGCAAACCCTGGCGGGCGAGAAAAACATAACCTGGCCGGGACTGGTGAAATATTTTGCGCTCAGTTCTGGCACGTCGGAAGCGGCTACGAAATATATTCCGGTTACGAAAGCGATGTCGAAAGCCATCCAGCGAACCAGTATCCGGCAGATTCTCACATTAGGTAAATATCAGAATCTACCTTCGACGCTTTACGAAAAGGGCTGTTTGATGCTTGGCGGCAGCACAGACCTCAGCGCTCGCGAAGGCCACTTTGAAGGTGATTTGAGCGGCATTACAGCCAGTAAAATTCCGCTCTGGTTCGAGCGATTTTATAAGCCTGGCCGCGATATTGCTCAGGAACGAGACTGGGCGCACAAATTAGACGAGATTACGGAACAGGCTGCAGGCTGGGATATTGGCTACGTAGTGGGTGTGCCTGCCTGGATTCAGTTGCTGATGGAAAAAATCATTGCCCGTTACAACGTCAAAACGATCCACGACATATGGCCTAACTTGATGGTATTCTGCCACGGGGGCGTTTCATTTGAACCGTATCGACAGGGTTTTGAGAAGCTCCTCGCCCACCCCATTACCTACATTGAAACGTATCTGGCTTCTGAGGGCTTCATCGCCTACCAGACCCACCCCGACGCTGAAGGAATGCAGCTGGTACTAAACAACGGCCTCTTTTTTGAATTTATTCCGTTCAATGAACAGAATTTCTCAGCCGATGGCGAAATAATCCAGAAGCCCGAAACCTTGATGATCGATGAGGCCGAAGAGGGTAAAGAATATGCCCTCTTGATTTCAACTTGCTCCGGTGCCTGGCGTTACCTGATTGGCGACACAATCCGGTTTGTCAATAAAAGCCGCGCCGAAATCGTGATTACAGGGCGAACAAAGCACTTTTTGAGCTTGTGTGGTGAACACTTGTCCGTCGATAACATGAATAAAGCGGTCGAAACAGTTTCCGACGAGTTGGGCATTTCAATACGGGAATTTACGGTGGCGGGCGTAACCCACGATACGTTATTTGCCCATCACTGGTACATTGGCACGAACGATAAAGTGGATGCCGATGTGCTCCGCGACCATATTGACGCTAAACTAAAGGAACTCAATGATGACTACGCCGTTGAACGTCGGCACGCTCTGAAAGACATCAGCGTAACGGTATTGCCAAATCAAACCTTCTACGACTGGATGGCATCCAAAGGTAAAATGGGCGGGCAGAACAAATTCCCCCGAGTCCTTAAAAAAGGAATGGTCGGCGAGTGGGAAAGGTTTTTAAATGAAAAATGAATAGTGTAGAGTTAAACCTATAAGGTTTCAAAAACCTTATAGGTTTGTAATCAATCAGTTAGCAAAAAAAATAGCTAACTTAACTCGGCTCAATTACGACAGCTTACCAATTCAACGCTTTCGATAGTGGTTCCAGCAGGCGGGTGTAGGCAATATTGACGGCTCCCAGCAGGAAAACAACGCCCGTTGTGCGGTTGAAAATCTTGACAACGCGGGGTGTAAAAAGCCGCTTGAGCCGGTTTGCATAATAGGCCAGGGCGCTCTCGGTGGCAAACACGCCCACCAGAGCGGCAAACATAAATCCGTATTGTTGCGCTGTGTCATAATGCAGATGCGAGCGGATATAAGCCACAATAGCTACCCAAGCCACAAAGTTGACCGGATTAAGCGCATTCAGGAAAAAGCCGGTCGTGAAATAATACACGAAATTACCTAAACGGGTTTTCGGATAGGCCAGCCGGGGCGTCCCTTTTAGAATATTGACCAAACCCATCGCAATCAGAAATAACACACCAACAACAGCCATCAGATTCTCAAACCCCTGCACCTTCGGAATAAAAGCCGTGCCAAGCAGGGCGGCCAGCACAAATAGAATATCGCCGGTGATAACGCCAAAGACAATTTTCATTCCAGACCGAAATCCATTGTCCACACTATTTTGAATCAGCGCAAAGAACACCGTACCAAAGGTTAGGCAAAGGGCTACGCCTAATAAAAAGCCCAAAAGAATAGGTAAGAACACAGGCAGATAGCAATTAAATGAGCAGCGATGTAGCAACTGGTGAATTCTTACTCTACAAATTACCAACCACTAACCACTAAATACTGTTTAAATTCCCCGCAATCGGGCCACAATCAACAGGCCGCTCACGCTAAGTGAATCGGTAATTCGGCTGGTCATAGCCATCTCGACGGCTTCGGCCAGCGGCAGTTTCCACACGCGTAGGTCCTCCGTTTCTTCGGGAGCATGTTCACCCTGCACCAGGTCTTCGGCAATGTATAGAAAACCTTCTTCGTCGGTAGCTGAATTTGACGTATGAATGCGGGCGATTTTAGTCCATTTCTGAGCTTCCAATCCCGTTTCTTCTTTCAATTCGCGCTTCGCCGAATCGAGCGGGTCGGTGCCGAGGGGCGAGCCTCCTTCAGGAATTTCCCACGAATATTCATTCAGCGGATAGCGATACTGCCCAACGAGATAAGTATTCCCATCGGCATCAATAGGAATTACGCCAACCGCTTTATTTTTAAAACTAACGACGCCGTAAATGCCCGGTGTACTGGCAGGGGTTACGACCTCTTCATGCCGAATAGATAGCCAGGGGTTTTCATATTTGACCGACGAATTGAGCGTCTGCCAGGGGTTTTCAGTCGTGTTCATGCGCACAAAAAGCCCCTAAGTTATCACCTTTCGCGTATACCTTCAAGTGATTTTACTATGCACAGGACAAGAAACTGGACATGGCTACGATCCAGAAAATTCGGAAAGAAGGTTTGCAACATTCTCAGGTAACGGAAACGGCCTTTTACCTGACCGATATCAACGGGCCGCGGCTACAAGGCCCTGGTTTTGTAGTAGGCTGTTAACTAAAGGAAACATCCTCTCACACAGTTTACGCAAACATTCCCGCTGCGAATTAGTAGCTTTGCCCCCTCTAACCACTATTCATAAGGCTTCATGAGTGCCAGTCAACAAACGAAATACCGATGGATGGGCATCTCGCTGGGACTAAGCATTGTTCTGCTTGTTCTCAAATTTACTGCCTACTTTTTGACTTATTCGACGGCAATTTTGAGCGATGCCGTCGAATCCATCGTCAATGTTATTGCCAGTGGTTTCGCCTTTTACAGCATCTACCTGGCCGGCCAACCCCGCGACCAAAATCACCCGTATGGGCACGGAAAAATTGAGTTCCTGTCGTCAGGATTCGAGGGAGCTATGATTCTTTCGGCGGGTTTAGTCATTATCTGGCAGGCCATTCTCAGTTTTTACCATCCCAAAGTGCTCTCCAATCTCGATTGGGGGTTCGCCCTTATAGGCTTGACAGCCGTGGCCAACGCCTTCGTCGGGTGGAGGCTCATCCAGTCGGGCCGCCAGACAGATTCAGCCGCACTCACGGCCGATGGCAAACATTTGCTCACCGATACCTTCAGTAGTATCGTCGTTATGTTGGGGGTGGCTCTGGTTGGATTGACCGGAAAATACTGGATTGACAGTGCGCTGTCGCTAGTGCTTTCCGTGGTGATTATCTATAATGGATTTCAGATTACCCGCCAGTCAGTTGCCCGGTTGATGGATGAAACCGACATTCCCACTCTTTACCGTGTCGTGTCGCTGCTAAACGTCCATAAAGATAATAGCTGGATTGATGTACATAACTTACGCGTTCAGAAATACGGTGCCGATCTGCATATCGACTGTCACCTGACGCTGCCTTATTACTGGGAATTAAGTCAGGTACACGAGGAGGTGCATCATTTTGAGGACACAATAAAAGCGGGCTTTCAGGCCGAAGTTGAAATTTTTGTACATACCGATTCTTGCGAAAAAGAGTGCTGCCACTATTGCCGCGTAGCTAATTGCCCCGTGCGGGCCTTTGCGTTCGTCGATGACGTGGAATGGACTGCCGACAATCTGCCCCTCAATCAGAAGCACTTCGTACCGCCAACCGCTCCGGCTAACACGTAAAATTCCAGCTCAACGACGGAATTACCGTTCCGAACTGTCGGCGGGGCCGCCCTTTTCTGTGATGTCGGGTTTAAGAACCCGACATCACAGCTCTCGTTTTATCTAAAATCGTTGAACACCGATACACGATATAATAATATCAATAAATCTCTATGCTCAATTCTGCCTTTTATTTATCGAAATAGTTGTATTAAATCTTTTTATTTACCAATTTTGTATCACTTGCTGCTCAGGCAGCGTCCAAAATTGCTTTTTTTCAATTCAGGTTGTATTCAAACAGGAAAGGCTGGTCGCACTACGACCAGCCTTTTTTTATTAATCCCTAAATTTACCGCCCGCAAATACCCTTGTAATCGCAGAATTGACAGGTTTCAATTTGATCCGTTTTCTTGAATGGTACATCAGGATCAAGCAGTTGACGAATTAGCTGGCGCAGTAACTCCTCCGAGTCTTCGATGTATTGTGCCGGACTGTCGTCGTCGCCAAACCGAACCGGATTTGTTTTAAACCCCCCGGCAACGTCCCGGAATGAATAAAATCCCGCTTCAACAGGCATGCCTTCAGCCTGAAAAATATCCCGTTTAGCCTTGTCGCGCGGTAGACCGCCGTGTTCACTTATATTTTTGAGGGCGAGGTATCTATAAAGCCATAACTGCCGCATTTTGTCCTCTTTGCCATCGTTCAACAGTTTCTCGCTCAAGTCTTTAGGCGTCTTATCCGATAAATCAACTTTCCCCGTTTTATAATCAACAATGCGAATCTGGTCGCCAAACCGTTCAATACGATCCACTTTACCAGCAATACGCACCCGAATTGGAGCTTGCCCGTTGATAGGTACAGTCAGGTACGTTTCGAGGGTTTGCTCTGTACCAATTACAGTCAACCCAGGCAGAGCATTCTGTTGCCGCTGGAAATCGAGCATCAGTTTCTGCGCTAATTCATACAACAGCAGATTCATGCCCGACTCAATAACACGGCCTTTCATGGACTGGGCAAACTCTTCTTCCAGAAGATTTTTGATGATGGTTTCATCAATCGGCAAACCTTTCAATCGATAGTCAAGATCCAGCCGCTCCATTACTTTGTGTAGCCAGCTACCGAACTCAGCCGCTCCCATTTTCTCCTCAATATCTTCCTCTTCGCTTATGTTCACAATCCGGCTGAAATAGAACCGCATGGAACAACTCACAAACTGGTTCAGGTAGGACGGATACAGGCCCCGCGTTTCGAGCATCTTAATCAGATCGGCCCGGATGATCTCCGTTTTCGGAACACGCAGACTGGTCAGATCAGCTACCGTGCTGGCCCCGGCCCGACCGAAACGAACAGTCGGGTGACTGATTCGAATAAGCCCATTTGAACGAGGGATCAGCTCATGCTCCAGTTGCCGAATAAAGCGACTCGGCTCACCTTTACTATTTCCGTACGCATCGGTCGAGGTGGTATGCAGCAACACAATTTCGCTGGCTCGCTGCAAGAGTCGATAAAAGTGGTAAGCCATCACGGCTTCCTGCTCCTTGTATGTTGGCAGGTGCAATTCTGATGCTATATCAAACGGAATCACAGAGTTAAGTTTTCTGGATTGCGGCAAAATCCCTTCATTAACAGAAATAACGATGACCCGTTCAAAATCTAAAGCCCGTGTTTCGAGCATACCCATGATCTGCAACTGACTTTTCCCTTCGCTGGTGAATGGAATGCTCGTTTGCCGAATCAGTTCGTAGAGAAACTGCCGGAAGCTTCGCACAGTAACCGCAGTCCCACCCACCGACTGCCGGTCCAGCGTTGCCTCCAGTTGCTTGAGCAGCGTAAAAAACAGGTATAGGTATTCAATTTCAATCGCATCCTGGCTGACTTTATACACATCGCGCAAAAGTTCGATCAGCTCATAAAACGTGCGGATGGCTTTCATGGGCACGTCATTGGGCCAGCGCGAAAACAACACACGCATGAGCGGGTCATCCTGCCCTAATTCACTGACAATTTCCCTTTCGGTCAGGTATACCCGCTGATGTTTTACAATTTCTTTCGCAATCCATTGAAAAAGCGGTTCCGGCGGTAGCATTTCACCCGATTCCTGCATAGCACCCGGCCACATTAGCCCCCGAATGCGCTCGTACTGTTTTACAAACGGGTGGTTAAGCACCTTCACCACATGGCGGTGGTGAAATTTGGGAATCTTCAGATCGCGGCCATCCTTCGTTCGAAACTCATGCACTGTCCGTTGCATTTCAAACAGCGTGTCGACCAGCGTAAACATCAGCGACGAACGTAACGACAATCCCATCGTCACGTTCAGATCGGTCACGTTTTCGTCGAGCGCGTAGAGTACCGGCACCAGCAACGTTTCATCTGCCAGAACGATGGCCGTTTTTGCGCGTGAAGCAGGCGGCACAGGGCCCGCGTGCGATTCGGTAGATTGTCCCCTGCCCTCGGCTCGTTGCCATTCGCTATAAATCTTTCCGGCTACTTTCGTCTGCATACTGGCGTTTGGCACGCCGACAATGCGAATATTTTTCTCGGAACCAAGTAGATTATTAGACAGTTGCGCGAGGTCTTCGTGGTTTTGTTTTGAGAAAAACCAGCCATTGTCTCGATATTTTCGCAGAAATTCGCCCGCTTCCTGCCGCCAGTCATTCATGTAATACTGGTCGGCATCCCAGATCAGTTCGGCTTTTTGGGCATCGATCAATACGTGGATAATACGTTCTTCGGCGCGGCTGAGGGCATTGAATCCAACAAAATAAA
>JANXVQ010000111.1 GCA_025351545.1 Spirosoma sp. | reverse complement strand
TTAACAGTACGTGGTCCGCCATCACGTTCGTTTCGATTATTTGGCCGACTCTGCTGTTCCGTTCCGTTATCGTTCCGATTTCGATCATTCCGGTAATTATTGCCGCCGATGCGCTGAGGCTGATCGCCGGTGCGTTCGCGGGGAGTCGCTTCCACGAGACCCTGTTCCCGAATGAGTTTAATATCGTCGGCGAGTTGACCTTTCGAGAGTTCGATCAGACTCTGATAAATAGTTTCATCCTCAACAGATTCCTTATTCCATGCCTGATAAAATGTGCGCATCAGGCGTGTTAAGTAGGAAACAAAGGTGCGTCGTTCCTCGGGCTCTTCGAGGGCAACTGCTTTAGCAATCAGTAGATCCACATTCCGGCCAAAGTGCTTGAATCTCAGATTGTGGGTATTATAAGGAACCCGCTGTGGTTTTTTGCCAAGCGATTCCTCCGATGGTGGTGGGTAAGGGCTATCGACATCCAATGTAAAATCGGACATGATATATAGGTCGTCCCACAATTTATTATAGTAATCCTGACCATCCTTCATGTTAGGATGGATTTGTCGCATCAACTCAATCAGGATATGTGCATACCGAGTTCGGGTTGAGCGATCTTCGATGTTGACCATGTTGTCAACTAATTTTTGGATACTACTGCCGTATTCTTTCAAATGCTTGCCCGATAAGTGATAAAGAAAACAAAAGTACGAAGGAATGGGGCAAGGGGCAAGCGACATTGAGCCTGGAATGAAGCGTAAATCACAAAGGCTGGTCTGTAACTCTTACCTTTGCAATTTACGCTGTTATTTATTCAATGTCTGCTGCTCCCCGCCTTCTACTAAACACGTACCGCGCCGAATTTTCCGATACGCTTCGACTGAGTATTCCAATTATTATTGCTCAGTTAGGCGTCGTATTGATGGGCGTTACCGACAATCTTTTCGTTGGCCGACTGCTGGGGGCGGTGCCCTTAGGCGCAGCCGGACTAGCCAGTTCGCTTTCGTTTCTGATGTCGAGTATTGGCGTGGGCGGGCTATCGGTTGTGGCGGCTTTAATATCGAAGGCGAATAACCGTACAACTGGTACGACGGAGGGAGATGGAGATCACCAGGATGGTCAGGCGGCCGTAAATCGCCTGTTTCGGGCGGGATTGCGCGTAGCGGGATTACTGAGCCTGTTTTTGGGCGGACTGTCGGTCCTTTTAGCTTATAACTTCGATTTATTTGGCCAAACTCCCGAAGTAACACGATTAGCGCGTGATTTCATGTTGATTTTAAGCGCTTCACTTGTGCCGTTGATGGTTTTTGTTGCGACTCGCCAGCTGTGCGACGGCCTTCGTTATCCGCATGTCGCCATGGCGATTACTCTGTCGGCGCTCGGGGTGAACGCGCTGTTCAATTACTTATTTATTAAAGGCGTTGGCCCATTTCCAGCCTTGGGCCTAATGGGTTCAGCTTTGGCTACGCTCTTGTCGAGAACGTTTATGGCCGGGGCTATGCTGGTTTATGTTTACCGAACGTCGTACTTCCGGCCCTACCTGAAAAAAGAGTTTAAGTCGCTGCCCTCTATCAGCGAAGCCTGGACAATTTTTCGGCTGGGTCTTCCGGGCGGGCTAACTTTTTTCTTCGAAGTGGCCACTTTTTCATTAGCTGTCGTTATTGTCGGCTGGCTTGGTGAAGCCCAATTGGCGGCTCACCAAATTGCTATCAGTATGGCGTCGGTCACCTATATGATGGCAACCGGTATTTCGTCGGCGGCTGCCATACGGGTTAGTGCGGCTGTGGGAAAGGCGAGTCGTGAGGAAGTCTGGCAGGCCGGAGTGGCCGCTTTTTTGCTGTCGGTAAGTTTTATGAGCGTAACGGCAATTGTATTTCTGACTACTAACGATTGGTTAGTAACGCTTTATATTCGCGACAGCCCGGAGGTTATGACTATTGCAGCTTCATTGGTTATTATGGCTGGCTTTTTCCAGCTCTCCGATGGCGTGCAGGTAGTTGCGTTAGGAGGGTTACGGGGCCTGTCTGATGTAAATGTGCCAACGCTAATAACCTTGTTTTCGTATTGGGTCGTCGCCTTGCCCTTAAGCTATGTGCTGGCGTTTCCATTTGGCATGGATGCCATTGGCGTTTGGATTGGCTTATTAACCGGCCTGACTATTGCAGCTGTCCTGTTGACATGGCGCTTTTTTCGACGGGTTCGGCGTGCCGATCTATTCATGGAAACAAGTGTACCAACTTCCCCGACAACTTGATTTAGTTATTGCATTCCTGCCAGCATTTCATCTCTCGTTGGTCGTTCGGCCACCAAGTCATAGCTAATGCCCGACCGATCGAGGTGGTCCATGAAAGCGTTATACCCCTCTTTTTCAACGGCAAATACATACCAGTTTTCGTGAGGCTCATTGAATAACTCGACTTCAGTCAACGAAGCGCGTTTTTGTAAAGCCAGGTATTGTGCCCGCTCAAGAAGACTCTGTTTAATAAGGAAATACCACACGTAGTAAGTCGCGTTTTTGATTTACAGTTTATTGAAAAGCACAAAAGACGCGCAACAATTCGGTGCGCGTCTTTTGTGCTTTGTACTTTCGATCAATACTATTTATTAACAGCCAGCTTATTGACAGCCAAAATATAATCGGCCAGTACCAGTCCCGCTTCATTAAGATACAGGTCTTTTTTCTTCTTTGGTGTCGCTGTTGCAGCCTGCCCCGGTGTTCCGGTTTCGTCTATTGGTGCAGACATTTGTGACACTTTACTGGCCGCAGCACGTTTACGCTCGGCTTCTTCACGCTCTTTCCGGCGTTTCGATTCCTGTAAGGACACAATAGTGTTCTGTTTCGCTTTTTTGAAATCAGCCAGATCTATTACCAATTGTTTCAGTTCAGGATCTGACTTTAACCGTTGATCGAAGCGATCGCGAAGGCGGCTCATAATTTTATCATCAAGGCCACGCGATTCTTCATACCGGGTCGAGTTAATCTGATCCCAGGGTAACGCACTTGGCTGCGAGCTTTCCCCATATTCCTCCGCCGAAAATGCCGACGGTAATTGAATATCCGGCGTTACACCTTTGTGTTGTGTGCTGCTGCCGTTGATGCGATAAAATTTCTGGATGGTCATTTTCACCTGACCAACTTTCTCCGGTTCTTTAGGCAGCCACTGGTTCAAGTCAATCAGCGTTTGTACCGTTCCCTTACCGAAAGTTTGGCCACCAACAATGACTCCCCGCTTGTAATCCTGAATGGCAGCGGCAAAAATTTCAGAGGCCGAAGCGCTAAAGCGGTTTACTAAAACTGCCATTGGACCATCATAAGCCACCGTGCCGCCGTCTTTGTCAGAATATACCTCCGTTTCACCAGTCGATTCTTTTACCTGTACTACCGGACCTTTGGGGATAAATAAGCCCGTCAGATCAATAGCTTCGGTAAGCGAACCACCACCGTTGTCGCGGAGGTCAATGACAATGCCGTCTACTTTCTCCACTTTCAGTTCTTCCACAAATCGTTTCACATCACTTGTGGTACTGCTGAAACCTTCTTCGCGTTTGCGGGCACCTTCAAAATCCCGGTAAAACATCGGAATATTGATGACCCCAATCTTAAACGGTTTACCATTGTCAGAAACTTCGATAACTTCTTTCTTAGCCCGTTGTTCTTCCAGTTTTATTTTCTCCCGCACCAGCCGAATTTCTTTTGGTGGAGCACCCGCCAGCGCATTGGGCGATATAATCTGTAACCGAACAATTGTACCTTTCGGGCCTTTAATTAATTTGACAACCTCATCAACCTGCCAGTTCATGGTGTTGACCATTGGACCGTTATCGCCCTGTGCTACACCCGCAATTTTATCTTCTTTGTTAAGAAGTTTGCTTTTAAATGCTGGTCCACCCGGCAAGACATCGGTTATGCGGATATAGTCTCCATCTTCGCGCAGCATTGCACCAATACCCTCCAGCGACTGACTCATCTCCTGATTGAAGCGGTCTGCATTGCTGGGGGACAGGTAATTGGTGTGCGGATCAAGCGATTCGGCAAACGAGTTCATGTACATCTGAAAGACATCGGCACTTTTGTACCGGTTGATAGCCTTGTCTAGGTTAGCATATCGCTGGGTCATCAGGGCTACCACAGCACTGTCTTTTCGACTGCCCAACCGTAGTTCCAACTCCTGATTTTTCAGAATTTTTGTCCACAGTTCATTTTGTTCGTCCACCGTTTTCGGCCAGGGAGCTTTCTCCCGATCCGTATTGAAACTTTCGTCGGCTGTAAACGTAAACGGTTTTTTGATCTGCTCTTTGATGAAATCACTTCGTTCCTGATAACGTTTGCGAAAAACATTGTAGAGATCGTAAGCCGCTGTCAGGTCACCGTTAACCAGCGACTCGTCAATCTGATACCGATATTTCTCAAATGCTGCCACATCTGATGCTAGCAGGTACGTTTTATTACCATCTACTTCCTTCAGATAATTGTCCCACACGACCGACGATAATGAGTCGTTGAGCGGCACCTTACGGTAGTGATACTGCGTTAACAGCTTGGCTACCAGTGCTTCGACTTTTTCCTGTGAAACAGACGGCTGCAGGTCAATAACTGTAGCCGATGTCGGTCTGGATAATGTACTGCCAATAGTCGCACCAACAGAGGTGCCGGGCGAATCTGTCCCACCGGAAGATCGGCCAATCGCACCATTCGATGAGGAATCCGGCTGAAAACTCAGCATCAGCACGGGCACAAGGGTCACCAGATACTTTTTCATCTATATTACCCGGGTTATCGCGAATAAGTCAATGAAGGGTTTCTCAGTGTAGTACGCAAGCGAATAAGTAACGTTATTTGATCTATTCGCTTGCGTACTACACCGGCGGGCCGTCCATTCACAATCCACTTATTGTTTAACTATATCAAGCAACTCTACGTCGAAGACTAATGTTGAGCCGGGTTTAATATCGGCACCAGCACCCCGGTCTCCGTAAGCCAGATCAGACGGAATGTAGAGTTTCCATTTTGAGCCAACCGGCATTAACTGTAAGGCTTCCGTCCAACCTTTAATTACCTCGTTTACACCGAACTCGGCGGGTTGTCCACGTTCTACCGAACTGTCAAACACCTTGCCATCGAGCAGTTTACCTGTATAATGTACCTTAACTCGATCTGTAGCGGTTGGTTTAGCACCAGTGCCTTCTTTTTCAATCGAATATTGTAAACCACTCGTGGTGGTCACTACACCTGTTTTTGCTTTGTTATCCATAAGAAATGCGGTACCAATTTTTTTGTTTTCGGCCGATGCTTTTGTCCCTTCGGCATTATGAACAGCCGCCTGTTTTTGCATGAAGCTATTCATCACCTGACCTGCCTGAGCCTGCGTCAATCTTGTTGGCTGGCCCGTTAAGGCATCTTCCAGGCCACGCATCAATAACGCATTATTAATGTCGGATATGCCTTGTTGTTTCAGGTTCTGAGCCATGAACAACCCAATACTGTAGCTGATCGAGTCTTGCGTTGAGGACAGTGCCGACCCCGTCGTGGCGGGTTTCGCGGTTGTAGCTGGTTTAACCGAAAGAGGCTTCTTTGCAGTTGCTTTTTTTACTTGTGCAGTCGCGGAACCGGCGACAAAAACGGCTGACACCATACCGGCCAGCATCCATTGGTTGAACTTCATGCGAAAACGAAACGTGGTGTAT
>JANXVQ010000184.1 GCA_025351545.1 Spirosoma sp. | reverse complement strand
TCAACTCAATTAGCCGTGGATACCCTCAGGGAAGACCATTCTGAAATGTAATCTCCGTTGCCAACCCTACAGCGCTCATACGAATCGCCACTGAAGCACTGGTTGATTTGATGCCAGACTGATCACATTGGGGGCCTTTTTCCAAAAAATAGATATAGTATTTCTGATTTCTATCGGCAATCTGATTAATGTCAGGTCGGCCGAGTAACTCGCCAATTGTATTGGACGATTTACCTTTCAAGTTCTGTATTTCGGCTCTGAAACCAGATACCAGCGTAGCCCGGACGCCATTGCAACCGCCCCGGTCTCCCCGCCATTTCTTTAGGTCAAGTTTGCCGAATTGGTCAGGTGCCGAACTACAGCCAGTTAAAAAACCAGCGCTTATAAAAACTAGAAGCAAAAGTCGCACGCTCCATTCACCACTTAGGGGCCAGGTCAATTGCTTATTGTTCATTATAAAGTACTTGTAAGAGCGTTTGGCCAACGGCTTTGAGCGTGGAGCGGTCAATGTAGCGCATATCGTCGGTAAGGGTGTGGTGGGCAACGAAAAAGCCACCCGTGAGCGTGTTGAGCTGAATTATGTCAATTGTCGGAATCTTGGCAATGTAGTTGGGCGCAACGTGATCGTCTGTAATCTGCCCGCCGGGCGTATCAATGAAATACTGGCTGTATCCCAATCGGCTCGCCGTTTGCCATATGTTATTGACAACCGTTGGGGCCATTTGCATTGAATAACCTTCTTTGGGGAAGGTAGCCCCTTTGGCACCAACCATATCCAGAAGAACCCCGTAATAGGCAGAATAACCGGGTTTGTGTAAATTCTTTGACCAATATCGAGAACCGAGACCGAAGCCGACGTAATCAATATCGCCACTTTCTTTCTCAAAATCTTTACCTGCTTTTTCGCCATCACCCAAATCTTCAACGTCAAAGCAAATAAAATCAACGCCAATGTTTGGCTTGGTAGCCGCCTGTTGAATGGTGCGTGCCAGTTCGAGCATAACGGCAACGCCACTGGCCCCATCATTGGCGGCTGGAACAGGTTTGGTTCTGTTGGCGGGCAGGCTGTCAGAGTCGGCAATAGGACGTGAGTCCCAGTGCGAAGAAATAAAGACGCGCTTGCCAGCCTGCGGATTAATACTGCCAATAATGTTTCGGGCGTTTATTTTCTTTCCGTCCCAGGTGGTCGCGACAAATGACTGTACGGTTACGTCGCACCCGAACTGCTTGAATTTGGCGGCCAAATAATCAGCCGTATGTATATGAGCAGCCGTATTGGGTACGCGTGGACCAAACGCTAATTGCTTTTCTATATACAAATAGGCCGAGTCGGCATTGAAAACCGGAGCGGTTATTGTTGCCGGTTGCTCGGTGGTTTTCGTACTCTCGCTTTGCGATTGCTTGGTTCGACAGGCACCGGCCGTTAATAACACTAAGGCTATTGAATAGCCTAAAATAGATTTAGTCATTGTAATATGGTCTCGGTCAGCAAGATGCTGACCGTTTATTATGCAAAAACGGTCAGCATCTTGCTGGCCGAGACAGTTATTCTTCGTATGCCCAGTCAATCTGATGCTTCATGTCCTTGATTGCCAGACCTTGCGCCTTAAAATACGAACGAATCTGGTCAACCTTGTCGTATTGTTTCTGCTCTTTGTACTCGCGGTAAAGGGTCAGTAATCCTTCTATAATAGGCTGATTATCTGCGCCTTCTTCCAGTAGGCCAAGCACATTGTGCATGAACGTTATAAATGACTCTTTAAGCAAATTAAATACCTCTTCGCCAAGCACCGATGCCTGAAGCTGATTGAGGTAGAGCATATTAATGTATTTCAGTAACGTAAATAGTTGCGCGATACCGACGGCCGTATTAAGGTCATCGTTCATCGCGTTGTAAAACTGTTGAACCGCCTGCCGAATTTCCTGTTGCCGGGTGGCGTCGGTAATATCTGCGCCAGCGGTATTTTCGTCTGGCTGATAGGTCATTGTTTTGATAACGCGCAAGCCATTTGCCAAACGTCGGTAGCCTTTTTGGGCCGCTTTCAGAGCTTCGTTTGAGAAATCAAGCGTACTGCGGTAATGCGATTGAAGCATGAAAAAGCGTACTGTCATGGGGCTGTATGCCTGTTCGAGCAGGTAGTGGCTACCAGAAAAAAGCTCAGAGGGCAGAAACGAATTTCCCAGCGATTTTGACATTTTTTGCCCGTTAACCGTCAACATATTCGAGTGCATCCAGTAACGAACGGGATCAATTCCACTAAGCCCGTCGCCCTGAGCAATTTCACACTCGTGGTGTGGAAACTTTAGATCCATTCCCCCACCATGAATATCAAATTGTTTACCTAAGTATTTAGTACTCATACAGGTACACTCCAGATGCCAGCCTGGAAAGCCTTCGCCCCAGGGCGAATTCCAGCGCATAAGGTGTTCGGGTGCGGCTCGTTTCCAGATGGCGAAATCGAGTGGACTTCGTTTTTCTGACTGACCGTCTAACTCGCGGGTTTCATTTAGCAGGTCGTCCAGAATCCGGCCAGAAAGTTTGCCGTACTTACCGCCCCGCTGGTTATAGGTTTCGATGTCGAAATAGACTGACCCGTTCGATTCGTAGGCCAGCCCTTTTGCCAGCAACGCCTGCACGGCTTCAATCTGCTCAACTATGTGGCCCGTTGCGGTTGGTTCGATACTGGGTGGGAACGTGTTGAACTGCGCCATCACGGTATGAAAA
>JANXVQ010000142.1 GCA_025351545.1 Spirosoma sp. | reverse complement strand
ATCGAAGGATTAACCGGCATTAAAATTCACATTATTGATGGCCCTAAAGAAGCGGAGCTTATCAATGATGTTGTTGTTCATGCGCTCGACGATAAGCAATACCTTCACATTGATGTTGGCGGTGGCAGTACCGAATTGAACGTGTATGTGAATCGCCAAAAACTCAATTCCAAGTCCTTCAAAATCGGCTCCGTACGTTTACTGGAAGGCAAAGAACACAAAGGAGCCTGGCGGAAAATTGAGGATTGGGTTGAGGAGAATATCGATTCGTTTCAGGAGGTTATTGCCGTTGGTACAGGTGGAAACATTAGCAAACTGTTTAATCTGGCATCCAAAATTTCTGAAACGGAGACAACTCGAAGCGAAATTGAGCGTATGCGGAATTTTATTGCGGGCTATAGCCAGGAAGACCGTATCAACAAGCTTCGCCTGAATGCCGACCGCGCCGATGTAATTGTGCCAGCCGCAGACATTTATACCTCGGTTATGAAGTGGGCCGGAGCCACTAAGATCATTGTGCCTGATTTAGGTTTAAAAGATGGGATTATCCAATTAGTGTATGCTCAATTAGGCAAACGAAAACAGCCATTCCAGTAAGAGCGGCACCTCATACCCATCAAAAAACCAGGAGCGCACCGATCATGTCAGTAATTGAACAAAATAGTTAGGCTAATTGCCTGATTTTAAACCTATAAGGTTTCAAAAATCTTATAGGTTTAATTCTACATACATGCTTACTATCGATACGATCTTGTTTTTGACCTTAGGATACGCACTGGCAAGAAAATTTTCCTGTTCGTTACTTTGCTCCTCTTTATACCGTCTTTATAGCCATGACGTATTGCATGGCCGACTATATCTTTTTGCTACAGCAGAATCCACAACCGCTTGATATTCCCCCTTTTTGTCAGCCCGGCTTTTTCTTTAATGAACCTCAACATCTCCGGCAACAGGATGGCGGAAAATTCTATATACTCTCGGCACTGAACCAGACAACCAAACAGGCCGATGCCCGTTGTGCCTTTTTTATCTCTTCCAATAAAGCGGCAAGCCCGGTTGCGGCCCCATTCGGCTCTATTGAATTTGCGGAAACTATTGCAGAGACAGTACTGGATAAATTTCTATCTTCTCTTATCGAAGCCGTTCGCCATATGGGATCAACAAAACTGCGGCTGGCAAACTATCCACACTGCTACGCTCCACAACAAGCTGATAGACTGACAGCTATGTTGGCTAATCATGAATTTACTGTAGCTGAAACCAACCAGAATTTCTTCCTGCCTATCACTGATGAACGTTTCGAAGGGCATCTCGTCCCGGCAGAACGTCGGCGTTTACGCAAATGCCGGGAGGCCGGTTTTCAGGTCGCTCATTGGCAATCGCCAAACATGAATGAGGTAATTGATTTCATCCGAACAACCCGCCAGCAGCAAGGTTATCAGCTTACGATCAGCACCGACCGGCTAGCCGACTTATGCCGGAAATTTCCAGATCAGTTCGCTATTTTTGTTGTAAAAGATGGCACACAATTGGCCGCCTTAACGATAACAGTACGCGTACGACACGATATTTTGTACAATTTCCTGCCCGTATCTCACCCTGACTACCACCTATTCAGTCCGATGGTTATGCTTACCGATGGTCTTTTTACCTATTGTCAACAACAGGAAATTCGACTACTCGACTTAGGGGTATCGCTCGATACTGACCGGCAACCGAAGCCAAGCCTGATGCGTTTCAAACGTAATCTTGGTGCGCTGGAGTCGCCGAAATTGGTTTTCGAGAAACTGCTATAACTTTTCCCAACTGGATTGCCAACTTCACGAGGTTTCCAGTAATTAAATCCTGTGCATCCTGTCTATCCCGCTATCTGCTATTTTTTTTGTTGTTTTGTAGAAAAAAGGCACGTTCTCATGTGCTGCTTGCATGATAGAGGCTGGTTTCAATTCCCTTAGTCAATTTCTTGGCAACCTGTTCGCATCGCTGGTATCGCTGCTAAAAGTAGCGATGCGTAGCCGGTATGCGACCCGTTTTCCCGATCGGCAATTGCCCGTTTGTTCTGTGCTGGGCAATGGGCCGTCGCTGAATGAATCACTGGCCGACCAATTCGATTTCATTCGGCAAACCGAAATTGTTTGTGTTAATAATTTTGCTCACGCTGATGTTTTCATCCGGCTTCGCCCACAGGATTATATTATTTCTGACCCAAACTATTTCGTTTTCACCGAACACACCACCGACCGCGACGACATCAAAAAAACCTTGTCAATATTTCTGGAACAGGTAGATTGGCCAATGACGTTGTATGTGCCCCATTTTGCCAGAGGTACGTATTTGTTGAGGAAAATTGAACAAGGCAATCCGCAGATCAATCCTGTTTACTTCAACTATACCGTTGTTCGCGGATTCAACTGGCTGACTTACTGGCTTTATGAAAAAGGATTAGGCATGCCACAAGCCCAGACGGTTATTATTGCCGCTCTGGCACTGATGATTAACCGGAAATTCGATACCATTTACCTCTTCGGAGCCGACACATCCTGGCACGAGCAAATTCGGCTCAACGACCAAAATCAGCTATTGATAAAGCAAATTCACTTCTACGATAAGCCCAAAGACGTTACGCACCAGCTCGTGTATTCAGACGTACATCGGCAGCGCACGTTTTCGATGGCCTCACAGTTCTTATCCTTACACAAAGTATTTCGGGGTTACGAGGTTCTGCGCGATTACGCCGACCATCGGGGCGTTCGAATTGTAAATGCCAGTGCGAAAAGTTACATCGATGCCTTCGAGCGCGAAAAAATAAAGCAACCACTAAACAATCAAGGAGCGGTACTATGAGAAACGGTTACTTTTTACTGTTCGTTGGGTTCTTCTTATTAAGCAAAACGAGGGCAATTGCGCAACAAAAGCCCAACATTGTATTAATTTATGCCGATGATTTAGGCTATGGTGATATAAGCTGTAATGGAGCTACAAAAATTCGTACTCCTAACATCGACCGGCTTGCCCATCAGGGGTTGCGCTTCACGAATGCCCATACATCATCGTCCACCTGCACACCCTCGCGCTATTCCCTATTGACTGGTGAGTATGCCTGGCGAAAAACTGGTACCGGCATTGCTCCCGGCAATGCCGCTCTGCTTATTCCTACTGACCACATTACGTTACCGGGTGTATTACAAAAAGCAGGTTATAAAACGGGGGTCGTGGGCAAATGGCACTTAGGATTAGGCCCAAAAGGTGGTCCCGACTGGAATGGGGAAATTAAACCGGGTCCGTTGGAGATTGGATTTACCTATTCATTCCTGCTACCCGCTACCGGCGATCGCGTTCCGTGCGTATATGTCGAAAACCACCGTATTGTAAATTTAGACCTCAAAGATCCAATACAGGTAAGTTATAAAGAGCCCATTGGTTCTGACCCAACTGGTAAAGACCATCCGGAACTACTCAAAATGTTGTTTTCACACGGCCACGACCAGACGATTATAAATGGCGTTAGTCGGATTGGTTATATGAGTGGGGGAAAATCGGCCCGGTGGATTGATGAGGAAATGGCAGACGTGCTGACCAGCAAAGTGAATCGATTTATTGAAGACAGTAAAAGCGGCCCTTTTTTCGTTTATTTCTCAACTCATGATATTCACGTACCGCGCATGCCCCACTCCCGATTTGCAGGAAAAAGTGAAATGGGACCTCGTGGTGATGCTATTCTACAGTTAGATTGGTGCGTGGGTGAAGTTATGAAAACCCTGACCAAGTTGAATCTGGTCAATAATACGATGGTTATTATCAGCAGTGATAATGGCCCGGTCGTAGATGATGGGTATAAAGACGATGCCGTTGAAAAGTTAAACGGCCACAAACCAGCGGGACCGTTGCGAGGAGGCAAATACAGTGCATTTGACGCTGGAACACGAATTCCGTTTATAGTATACTGGCCGGGTAAGGTAAAACCGTCCACGACCGACGCGTTAGTAAGTCAGGTTGATTTGTTGGCTTCGTTGGCTGCACTAACAGGCCAGAGATTGTCCCAAACAGAAGCCCCGGATAGCTTTAATACACTCGATACGTTCCTCGGAAAATCGAAAAAAGGTCGCGCGTACGTTATCGAACACGCCATTAACAATACACTCTCGCTCATAAAAGAAAACTGGAAATACATTGAACCACATCAGGGCCCTGCATTAATGCAAGAAGTAGCTGTTGAAACGGGCAATGCATCAGAACCACAATTGTACAATTTAAAAACTGACCTCGGCGAAACCAGAAATCTGGCGAGGCAACAGCCTGAACTTGTCGCTGAACTGGCTGCTTTATTAAAAGCCGTTCGGAAAAAAGAGGGCTACAAACCAACTAATTGATTAACAGATGATATGCTTGATTTAACAGATAAATCCATTTTGATTACGGGCGGGACCGGCTCTTTCGGCAAGAAGTTCGTTGAGATGGTCTACCAACGTCATCCCAACATTAAACGCTTAGTCATCTACTCGCGCGACGAACTGAAACAGTTTGAAATGTCGCAGTACTATCCACAGTCGAAATACAAATCCATCCGGTATTTTATCGGTGATGTACGGGATGGCGAACGGCTGAAACGGGCTTGCGAAGGCATTGATATTATTGTTCATGCAGCCGCGCTGAAACAAGTGCCAGCAGCCGAATACAACCCGATGGAGTGTATTAAAACCAACGTTTTTGGGGCCGAAAACGTCATCAATGCAGCCCAGGACAACGGTGTGCAGCGCGTAGTTGCCCTTTCCACCGATAAAGCAGCCGCGCCAATAAACCTCTACGGTGCCACAAAACTTTGCTCCGACAAATTGTTTGTGGCAGCCAATAATATGAAAGGCAGCCGCAATTTGCAGTTCTCCGTTGTGCGCTATGGCAATGTAATCGGGTCCCGAGGGTCGGTTGTACCGTTCTTTCTGGAAAAGCGAAAAGATGGTGTGTTGCCCATTACTCACCCCGACATGACGCGCTTCAATATCTCGCTCGAAGAGGGTGTTGACATGGTATTCCATGCGCTCGAACATGCCTGGGGCGGGGAGATTTTTGTCCCAAAAATTCCGTCTTACCGCATTACCGATGTCGCTACGGCCATCGGTCCTAACTGCGAGCAACAAGTAGTTGGTATCCGTCCGGGCGAGAAACTGCACGAGGAGATGATCACCGAAACTGACTCGTTAAACACAATCGAGACGGCTAAATATTACGTCATTACACCGTCGACACCCACCTGGAGCACCGACGATTACATGAAAGCATTCAACGGAAAACAAGTTGAAATGGGGTTCAAATACAACTCCGGTACCAATACCGACTGGCTCAACATAGAGCAACTGCGCGAGCAAATCAGAGAACACGTTGACGCTGATTTCACTGTGTAATGTGGACGGTCGGCCGTTGCCGTGGAAACCCGCTTTTTGTTATGACCAATTGCGCATAAAACCCGCAC
>JANXVQ010000049.1 GCA_025351545.1 Spirosoma sp. | reverse complement strand
CGAAGCAATTCGTCGTCATCAGCGAGTCGATGACCCAAACGCATTTATGATCGAGCAATTTCAGGAAGTAAAAAATCGACTAACTGACGAATTACAAGACTTGTTGTCACAAGTGACAGAGACACATTGGCTGGCTAGAGCTTAATTTTCAACAAGTAAACAACAACTAAATAATGGAGCTAAACGCATTAACCGCCCCGCTCACAGTACATGAAATTGAGTGGCGGGTACAAAGCCAGACTAAAGATGGACAAAAAATTATTGTGGTGCCGTATATCACAAATCGATGCGTAATGCAACGGTTCGACGACCAGTTCGGCTGGGCCGGTTGGCAGAACGAAATCAAGGAAATTGATGGCGGCTTTCTGTGCACAATTACGGCAATTTTGCCCGGTGGTGAAATCGTACGAAAAACTGACGGAGCCAGCCGAACGAGCGTTGAACCTGTAAAAGGAGGTATCAGCGACGCTATGAAACGGTGCGCCGTGCAATTCGGACTGGGCCGGGCTTTGTATGACTTCCCGAAAGTGATGATTGAAACAACTGACGAGTATATTCCCAATTGGGCCACCCCTTTGTTAGATAAGATGGTCGAAAAACTCAACGCGGGTGGTGCCGTGCGTGATGTGGTCGTACTCAAACCCGAACATGCGAAGCCAACGGCTAAAGCTGCCTGATAGACGAATAGATAGCCGCCAAATAAAAATGCGACACCATAGGGCAGGTGTCGCATTTTTATTTGGTGGCTAATCCTGAAAGCCAATATTTATTCGGCAATTTTGGCGATATTGGAACAGTACTCAATTAACCTGAAACTATATAACGATGCAAAAACAACTTCTCCTTTATCTATTGTTTGGCGGCTTGGTCAGTTCGGCTATAGCGCAGTCGGGAGGGACTCAGTCTGGATGGACACCCGCCAGTATGATGGCTTATAAACGCGTTAGTACGCCGACCCTGTCGCCCGATGGCAAACTCGTGGCTTACGTGGTGGCAACCGCCCGCATGGATGCCGAGAACTCTGATTTTCTGTCCCAGATTTACGTGACCAGCACCGATGGCAAAACGAACTATCAATACACCTTCGGCGACAAATCCTGCACAGAACCCCAATTTTCACCTGATGGACAGTTTCTGGCATTTATTTCAGGACGGGGTAAGGACAAAGATGCGAAGAAGCAGTTGTTTGTTATGCGATTAACGGGTGGGGAAGCCGAACCTGTTACAGCCGCCAAAAACAATATTACAACCTATGCCTGGTCGCCCGATAGCAAACGTATTGCTTATATCGTGACCGATTCGAGGGCGGTACTGGAGGAGAAAGACCGTAAAGAAAAGAAGGATTGGGATGTAGTCGATCAGTTTCAGAACGCACACCTCTACGCCCTAACGCTTACCAAAAATGCAAAAGGAGATTATCCGATTAAACAATTAACCAAAGGAGCGTTTCACATCACTGGCCTTGACTGGTCGCCCAACAGCAAGACGGTTGCATTCGCACAGCAAAATAGCCCGTCGGTCAATGATTGGTCATCTTCGAAAATTGCGACTGTTTCGGCCGATAGCGGGGCTGTCCAATCCCTGGCGATCGACAAAGGATCGGCCTCGCAGCCAATCTATTCGCACGATGGTCGTTTCATTGCCTACGTTGCCGATGTGGGTCAGAACAGCTGGATGTACCGAAAAAATGTGTGCCTGATTCCAGCCGCAGGTGGTCCGGTAAAGCGGCTGGCCAGCACGCCTGATGAGCAACCCGTACTAGCTGGCTGGTCGCCCGATGACAAAATGGTGATTGTGAGTGAAGCCTTGCATACGGGTTCGGCAATCTACAGTCTTCCTTCCGATGGAAGTACGCTCAAGAAAATGACATCGCTGACGCAGGGTGTTTATGCGTCGCCCACTATCAACAATCGGGGTGATGTGGCATTTTTGTATCAGACAACCGAAACACCCGTTGATGTATACGTGGCCAGCCTGTCCAGTATGGCGGCCCGCAAGCTGACAGATATCCATGCTGAGTATATGGCGGGGAAGAAAGTTGCCAAAACGGACGTGTTGACCTGGAAATCGAAAGATGGCAAGTACGATATTGATGGTTTACTAACCTACCCGATGAACTATCAGGCCGGCAAGAAATACCCGCTGATTCTGAATGTTCACGGTGGTCCGGCTGGCGTATTTGCGCAAACCTATACGGGAGCCAGTTCCCCGTATCCAGTTCAGGCTTTTGCACAAGAAGGCTATTTTGTATTGCGGCCCAATCCACGGGGCAGCAGTGGTTACGGAGCCGAATTTCGCCGGGCCAACTACCGAGACTGGGGAAACAATGACTACGATGATCTGATGGTGGGCGTTGACAAAACGATTCAAATGGGACTGGCGCACCCCGATAGTCTGGTTGAAACGGGCTGGAGTTACGGTGGCTATATGACGTCTACCATCATTACCAAAACGAACCGTTTTAAAGCTGTAATGGCGGGCGCACCAGTCACAAACCTGATGAGTTTTAATGGCACCGCCGACATTGCCGATTTTTTGCCGAGCTATTTTGGTGGCGAGTTTTGGGATGATCCGAAAGTATATGCCGATCATTCTCCGATGTTTGCGATTAAGAACGTAAAAACGCCAACGCTGATTATTCACGGCCTGAGCGACGACCGTGTTCCGCCTGAGCAAGGCTATCAACTACACCGGGCTTTGCAACGATTGGGTGTTAAAACAAAAATGGTTACCTATCCGCGCCAGCCACATGGGTTTGTAGAACCGAAATTTATTCAGGACGTTGGTGAGCGGGTAATTGACTGGTTCGACAGCAATCTGGGTCGCCACACGGCAACGTCGATTCAGGCAGTGTCGGTATTGCCCGAAGGCAAACGGTAAGAGTAAGTGAGTTTAGAAATAATTAGTGAGTCAAAAACAAAGGCCATATCGTTGCGATATGGCCTTTGTTTTTGACTCACTAAAGCACACATTTTACTTCCCGCTTCCCACGGCGGCCGGGGCGCTTCCCATTCCCTGCGATAATACCAGCAACTTGTCGCTCAACGTCTGAATCGCTTTCTTGTAGCGAACTTCCAGATCAGGCAAGTTGGCCGTTGATTTCAGTGAGGCTTCGTAAAGTAAACCCGGCAACATCCAGGAGGCATAGCCGCTGTTTGGGTCCGACGATGCGTAGAGTGATTTATACCAGGCGCCAAATGCGTTGCCCTTTGGGTCAATAAACGAGCGCTCCATTAACCGAAGCTCTTTATTTAACTCCACCAATTTATCCGTTCGTCCCGATCTTAAATAATTCTGTCGGGCCATTTCGCAGGCATCGGCATTCTTTTTCATATCCGCGACGGCGTTAAGCAAGGGCGAAATCGAATAGGTTGGTGCATACGCCTGAATGGCTTTTTCGGCGGCTTTCAAATGGACTTCTAAATCGGCCGGATAGCGGGCAATGTCATAAGGAACCAGATCGGCGTTGGCAAGTCTGAGAGTCATTGTTCCCACAACCTGCTCCATCATCGGTCCCATTTTGTAGGTCGGATCAGCAAATTTATCGTAGAAATACAGGTCGTCGTACTGCGAATGGTACAGCGTTGGGCCTTCCATTCCCGCACTCAGCGACGGAATTCCGATGTGCATATACGGGGCAATATGGTCTGAACCACCACCTAAGTTCCCAATCGTTGGTTCGCCCGCAACCATTGCCGGTGCCGACGAGCCTGTTACGCGGGTAGGATTGCCAGAGGCTTTATGGCCCATCCAGTGCTGATAGACCGTTTTATTGGAATCGGGGTATTGAACCGCCTGCGTCGCTTCGATGATCAGTTTTTTCATGGAAGGTGAAGCGCTGGCGCCAAACGTCCGACCCGATACGGCCGCATCGTAATTCATGTAAGCAACCGCTTTTTGCGTTAGCTCATCGCGAAATTGCTCGCTCCACTCCGCCGACCCAATTACACCCGGCTCTTCGGCATCCCAATGGCATACTTTAATAGTCCGTCGGGGACGTTGACCCGCTTTCGCCAGTTTACCCATCGACTCGGTCATGCTTAACAGCATAGCGGTACCGGAGTTTGGATCGGTAGCGCCAAAAGACCAGGCATCGTAGTGGCAACCTGCAATAATCCACTCATCGGGAAACTCAACCCCAGTCAGCGTGCCAACTACCTGATAAATCCGTTGAATGGTTTTCTCCTGTTTAACCATCAGCCGCACTTTGAGAGCCGAACCACCTTCGAG
>JANXVQ010000026.1 GCA_025351545.1 Spirosoma sp. | reverse complement strand
CAAACGGTTTTTCAACCACAATTCTAACGTGCGATGTATCATCGCAAAGGGACAGTTTACCTAAGTTGGTGGCAATACCCGGCACCAGCTGCGGAGCCACGGCCAGGTAAAAAACAACGTTTATCGATTCACCCCATTCGGCTTGCTTGGTGCTAACAAAGTCAGACAGTTTTGTATAGGCGCCAGCATCACCAGCATCCATTTGCAAATAAGTCACCGAAGGTGAAAAGCTTTTCCAAGTGTCATTGGAGCCATTTTTGCGTCGGGAAAAAGACTGAACGCCGTCGAGCAGTCGTTCCCGAAATGACTCGTCGGTATAAGAACTTCGACCCAAACCTACCACGGAAAACCGCTCGGGCAAGTAGTCATCTATGTATAGATTGTAAAGAGCCGGGGTAAGTTTACGGAGATTTAAATCACCGCTACCGCCGAAGATAAATAATATTGTGGCAGGCGGGCGCTGATTAGTAGCTGGAATCATAGTCGGTTGTATTGACGGGCTGCAAATTACCGCCAGTCTGTTTTCCGAACAAGTTTACACAGTTAAGGTTTCATCTTAGCACACGATTCTGCTACTTTTGGCCCCAGTCTCTCATTTCTTTCGTTTACTCATGAAAATTGCCATAGGTTCCGACCATGCTGGTTTCCTTTATAAAGAAGCCATCAAACAATTTCTTACAAGTCTCGGGCACGAGGTCATTGACAAAGGCACATATGCCGCAACGCCATCCGTCGATTATCCACTTTTTATCCGGCCAGTAGCCGAAGCCGTTGCCGCAGGCGAGGTTGAGCGGGGTGTTGTGTTAGGCGGTTCGGGAAATGGCGAGGCTATGATGGCTAACCGGATCAAGGGCGTTCGTTGCGGACTATGCTGGAATGAAGAAACGGCCCGCCTGTGCCGACAACATAACGATGCCAACATAATTTCTATCGGCGAACGGATGATGAACGAAGAAACAGCTCTGAAACTAGTTCAAATCTGGCTCGATACGCCGTTTGAAGGTGGCCGACACCTGGCCCGGATTCAGGAGTTGGATATGAATTAAGGAATCAGAGTAACGGGGTCACGTTGTCCATTCTGCAAAAGGCTTGAACCGACACGGAGAAGTTTATCAACTCATTTGTCAATATACGTCTTTCGTCCTTTGTGGGCGTGGGTTTTCTCGTCTGGTATGCCGTTACGAAACACTGGACATTGGTCCCATTGTTTCGTAACGGCATGTTAGTGCGGGGCGGTCTAACCAGTTTATTAAGAAAAAATTGCGGATACTGTTCGGAGTGTATAGGCTCTAAATGAGCAGATTACGATTTTTATAGCGCACCGACTTTCTATTACCCTGCATGCCAACACTATATTTGTGTTAGAGAAAAGTAAGATTATCGAACCGGGTAGTCACGATGTGCCCGTTGCTCAAAAAGGACTTCACTACGCCATGTGGCGGCAACAAATCGGTGTGCGCAGAACAGGTTTATTACCCGTCGGGCCACATAACCATCCGTGAGTAAACCACGATAAGACAGTCGCAAACAGCCGTGCCACGGTTTCATTAAGCGATAAGATACCCGTGGCACGGCTGTTATACTCTACAGGAGAATCCAGTATGAACAAACGTAGTCGGCAAGTCAGTTATTTTCTGTCCAGCCAGTATTTTTCGGATGGCCTTCGGACAACGCTGTCTATTCTGCTGCCTTCCTTGGTTCTCGCCCAATTCGGCCAGCTTCAGGCCGGTCTGGCTATGTCGCTTGGTGCCCTGAATGTTAGTTTGAGCGATGCGCCCGGCCCGGTTATGCACCGACGCAATGGCATGGCGATCAGCACGATAACCAGTTTTGTGGTAACGTTTATAACGGGTTTCGCCCGAATGAACGAGTATGCATTGGGAGCCGAAATTCTGCTGTTTAGCTTCTTCTTCTCCATGTTTGCCATCTACGGCAATCGAGCTACTTCTGTTGGAACAGCCGCTTTATTAATCATGATTCTGATGATCGACCGCCCCATGGATGCGACTGGTGTTGTTCATGAAAGCATACTTGTTTTATCCGGGAGTGTCTGGTATAGCATTATCAGTTTATTGGTGTCTCGTTTGCAACCCTACCGTCTGGCGCAGCAGGCACTGGGCCAGTGCATTCATGAGATAGCTAAACTCATGGCCATCAAAGCCGATTTCTATGACACCTCCACAATACTTGATGATGACTACAGACGGCTAATTGCCAAACAGGTCGATGTAAGCGAAAAGCAGGATGCCGTGCGGGAAATTCTGTTTAAAAGCAGGCGAATTGTTTCCGACTCAACCCGTACGGGCCGGTTGCTCCTGCTGACATTTGTGGATGTAGTCGATTTGTACGAGCAGATCATTGCCATGTACTACGACTACTCCGACATCCGCGAACGCTTTGGAAAATCGGGTGTACTCGACCAGATTTCCCGCTTAATCCGGCGGTTGTCTGTCGAACTTGATCACATCGGGCTAGCCATTCAATTGCCCGTTCCTTTGCACAAACCAGTCGATGCTGCCCCACGATTAGAAGCGTTGAAATATAGTATCGACGCCCTTGGCGATCAGGAAGGCAGCAAATTGGTACTCAAAAAAGTGCTGGTGAGCTTACGCACAATAAGCCAGCGGCTGAGCGCTTTACAAAAAAATCTTGCCCTTCCCAGCGTCAGCCCCATTGACAATGAGGCTATGGAATATGGACGATTTGTTTCCCATCAGGAAATTGATCTGAAGTCGTTTCTGGACAATTTGACTCTTGATTCTTCCGTATTCCGGCATTCGGTGCGCGTAGCTATAGCGATGTTATTAGGGTTCGTTATCACTAAATTTCTCCCGTATGGGCATCATAGTTACTGGGTGTTACTAACTATTTCGGTTATTCTAAAACCGGCTTTTAGCCTTACTAAGCAGCGAAATATTGAACGGATCAGCGGCACCCTGGCCGGTGGCCTGATTGGCGTGTTTATTTTAACTTTCATCCCAAACAAAGACATACAGTTCGCTTTCATGGTACTGTTTATGTTAGGCACTTACAGCGCTCAACGCACCAACTACATCGTTATGGTGATTTGCGTAACGCCGTTCATCCTAATTCTCTTTAGTTTCCTGGGGGTTAGTTATTTAGGGGTTGCCGAAGAACGATTTTTCGATACATTGCTCGGGGGAATCATTGCACTTATGGCGAGTTACGTACTCTTTCCGCGATGGGAATCAGAGCAGTTAACCAAACCGATGCAGGCTATCCTGAAAGCCAATATCCGCTATGTGCAGTTGCTGCTTGATAGCCTGTCGGGCCGGCGTATCGGCCTGATCGACTACAAATTAGCACGAAAGGAAGTCTATGTTACATCTGCCAATCTATCGGCGGCTTTTGATCGAATGTTGTCGGAACCAAAGCACAAGCAGCGAAACGAAAAACTGATCTATGAGTTCGTGGTGCTGAACCACATTTTGTCGGCCAACATCGCTACGATTACGTCTGCCCAACTCGAAAATGAGCCAAAAATCTACCCGGCTCCGTTGTTGCGTCCGGTGAAGCGCTCCCTGTTTGCATTGACCGAAAGCTTACGGCGATTGGGCATAAAACCGACCAAACCCCTTTTGGAACAGACAGTGGCGATAGACAAAGCCATTCCTACTACCGACGATTCTGCATTAGCCGAGCAACTGAATTTCATCCAGCAGGTTAGCAGCGACATTGGGAAAATAGTTGACCGGGTGAAGTAAACATTACTAACAGGAATGGCTTGTTTTCACTTCGAGCTTTGCCACTGCCGTTAAATTAAGAATTTGCCTCTCACTGATTCAAAGGCTCTAATCAAGTACTGAAGCTGTTTAAGATTTTTCACCTGTAGCATGGAGTGGTACTCCGTGCAGCCG
>JANXVQ010000012.1 GCA_025351545.1 Spirosoma sp. | reverse complement strand
ACAGGTCGTCATTTATAGCCGGGGGTGCCCACTACACAACTTCTAAAACCGAACGCAGCTATACCAACGAACTGAGAACCAATAAAAAACATCAGCCATGCTCGTAACACGGCTGATGCCAACTTCCCCCAATGCTACTGGTAAGCAGTCATTCCGTTTCGGGTGCTGAGGGACTTTTTAGCAAAAAAACAACTAAAACGCTTAAAATTAATGAAAAAACAGATACTTTTTCAACCCCTGTTTCATCTCATGAAACTCTCGCTTGTACAGGCACTTCTGGCCGTAATATTTACGGGACTTTCGCTAGCAGAAGATGCCACTGCCCAGGAAATACTGAACAAGCGGATTAACTTTCGATTCGATAATCAGGATTTACATCGGGTGATGAAAGAAATCGAAACGCAGGCTGGTATCCGGTTTGCCTTCCGCCCCCGCGAAATGCCATTCGATCATAAAATAACCCTGAACGCCGTTAATGAACCGTTGGGCAACGTGCTGGATAAGGTCGTGAACCCTCTCCGGCTTCGCTACGAAGTTGTGGGTCGGCAGATCATCATTACGCGCATAGACCGTTCTGCCGAACCAGGTGCTTTTCTGCCCGTAACCAACGAAACAACGACACTGGCCGACGCTGCCGATCAGGAAGTTACGGGCACCGTTTCCGACGAGAACGGTCAGGTGCTGCCGGGGGTGAGTATCCTGGTGAAAGGCACGACTCGGGGTACCTCGACGGATGTCAACGGGATGTTTCGGCTCTTGGTAGCCGATCCCAAATCGGTGCTGGTCTTTTCATACGTCGGGTTTGAATCGAAGGAAATCGCAGTCAATAATCAGACAGCCTTTAACGTTTCGCTGAAGGCAGACGACAAATCGCTCAACGAGGTGGTTGTGGTAGGCTATGGCACTCAGAAGAAGACGGATTTGACAGGAGCAGTAGCAATCCTATCGGCCGATAAACTCAAGAACCGGGCCGCCGTATCATACGGCGAAGCCCTGGTAGGGCAGATGGCCGGGGTACAGGTGCAGCAAACCAACGGTGCCCCCGGGGGCGAGGGCCTGACCATCCGCGTGCGGGGAACCGGCTCCATTTCGGCGGGCAGTTCTCCACTCTACGTGATTGATGGCTACCCGATTGATGGTAGTGCCTTTTCGCTGGTTAACCCCTCCGACATTGAAAGCATTCAGGTGCTGAAAGATGCATCGTCTACAGCTATTTACGGCTCACGCGGGTCTAATGGAGTAGTTATCGTAACCACCAAAAAAGGAAAGATCGGGACACCCGTCGTTTCGTACAATACCTTTTACGGGGTACAGCAGGTAGCCAAAAAGATAGCTGTCATGAACAGCCGCGAATACCTGGAATTCTTCAAAGACGGCCATAATCAGGCCTGGCTGGACCGGGCACCGTTACCCGGCGATGCTCCGCACACGATCAACGACCCTAACTCCGTCCGGGAGAAATACACGAATTCCAGTTTCTATGTCATTCCTGAAAGTTTTAACGACCCGAAGAATTTTGCAGATAATAACTGGCAGGATATGATTTTCAGAACGGCACCTACCCAACGGCATGAACTATCGGTAACGGGGGGCGTTGAGAAAACCCGGTATGCGGTTTCGGGTGGTTATACCAATCAGCAGGGTATCCAGATCAACAGCGATTACAAACGATATAACCTGCGCACGAACATCACCTCAAATCTGAGCAAAAAGCTGGAGGTCGGCATTTCTGTGAGCGGGTACTTTTCGGAAAACAACACGGTTGATAACGGGAAAGATAGTCCCTTGTCTTACGCCTTGTATTTACCGCCTATTTATCCACTCCGCAACGCCGATGGCACCTATGGCTCGCAGGTTCGTAATCCCGAAATATGGGCGGGCGACGTTGCTAATCCGGTGGGCATTGCCGAGAATATTACTAACTACACCAGCCGAAACGGATTTATTGCCTCGGCCTATGGGCAGTATGAACTCCTGGACGGGCTGAAGTACCGAATCAGTCTGAATGGAACAGTTGAAAACCGGCGTGCCAAGTATTACCGGCCCTCGTTTGTGGACCTCGACGGCTCTAAGGCGCCCCGAACGGCGGAAGGCCGTAACGAAACAACCCTCGACAAGGACTGGCTGGTAGAACAGACCCTGAATTACACTAAGACGCTGTTTACCAAACACACCATTAACGTGCTGGCGGGCTACACGGCCCAGAAGTCGTCGGGTGAATATGCCCAGGTTATCGCGCAGAACTTCCCCAACGACGTAGTGCGAACTCTAAGCGCGGGTCAGATTGTGGGTGGCACGAACTGGGAGAGTCAGTTTTCACTAATTTCTTACTTAGGCCGTTTCAACTACGCTTACAACGACAAATATCTGCTGACTGCCAGTATTCGTACCGATGGCTCATCGCGGTTTGGCAACAACAATAAATGGGGAACGTTTCCGTCCATATCGGCAGGCTGGCGGGTAATTAGTGAGTCGTTCATGCACAATATTCAGGCAGTGAGCGACCTTAAGTTACGGGCCAGTTGGGGCTTAGTGGGCAACAACCGAATCGGGAACTACGATGCCATTGCCCGCACCAACACCAGTTTCTACGCGTTGAACAACGCGCTGGTCAATGCGGTCAACCCCATCAATTACCCGAATCCCAATCTGGGCTGGGAGAAGACCCGGCAGGTAAACATTGGCTTTGATTTGGGTCTGTTTGGCGAACGGGTCCGGTTGGAAGCTGATTTTTATAACAGCCGCTCGGTTGATCTGCTGCTCAATGTGCCGGTACCCACGCTTTCCGGTTATGCCTCCCAGCTCCAGAACATCGGGCAGTTGGAAAACAAGGGCATGGAGTTTCTGCTCAGGACGCGCAACCTGGTAGGTGCGCTGAAATGGTCGACGGATGCCAATATTTCCTTCAATAAGAACAAGGTGCTGGCCCTGGGTCCCGACCAGCGGCCCATTTACGCTGGCGCAGCCAGTGCAGGTAATACGTTTATCACTACCATTGGTCAGCCCATCGCGACATTCTACGGCTATCAGTATAATGGCATTTTTAGAAATCAGGCGGAACTGGATGCCTCGCCCCACCTGGCTAACGATCACCCCGGCGACCCAAGGTACGTGGACACCAACAAAGACGGTCAGATCAATGCGGATGACAAAACATATCTGGGTAATAATCAGCCCAACTTTATTTTTGGGTTCAGCAACGATTTTTCCTATAAAGGCTTTGACCTGAACGTTCAGCTAACCGGCTCGCAGGGGGCCAAACTATTCAGTTTCTTCAACCGGATGATCGGCATTTACCACGGCGACCGAAACGGGCTGGTCAAACTCAACAACCGCTGGCGGTCGGAAGCAAACCCCGGTTCGGGCGATATTCTGCGGGCCAACCGCGACCCCAAGGGGCTGCAAAAAGAACCATCCAGCTACTGGGTAGAAGATGGCTCTTTCCTGCGGATTCGTAACGTATCGCTGGGCTACACCTTCAGCAACGCCCTGATAAAGCAGGCGCGGCTTAAAGGCCTTCGGATTTACGTAACGGGGCAAAACCTGTACACCTTCACGAAGTATCCGGGCTACGACCCGGAGACCAGCAGCGAGGGGGGCGGTTTGTCGCACGGGGGTGACTATTTAGGGTATCCCGCTGCCCGCACCATCATTGCCGGGCTTAACGTAACGTTTTAATCACTTCCATTTAATCTTCCGGGCAATGACACGATTTACCATACTGGCTGTGCTGCTGACGATTTCGTTCGCATGCAACAAAGAATTTATTGATCTCCAGCCCATCTCAGAGATGAACGCGGGGATATTCTACAAGACTCAGCAGGACATGAATCAGGCGGTGATGTCGCCATACACCTCCCTGCGAGCGATGTATAATCAAGTATTTATCTACATGGGCGAAGTTCGCTCGGACAATACGACGTTTTCATGGGTGCCGGGCAATTCCAAAGACATGACATCCATTGATAACTTCGGGGATGTAATGCTCTCAGACAATGGCTTTGTCCTGAGTGTCTGGAATAACAGCTACAATACCATTCTGCGAACGAACATCGTTCTGGATAAAATCGACGCGGTATCCTTCACGGACCCCAAACTGAAAGAACAGTACAAAGCCGAAGCCCGGTTTATCCGAGCATTGACATATTTCTGGTTAGTGCGCGTTTATGGCGACATACCAAAAGTTGATAAGCAACTGTCAGTCAGTGAGTCTTATACCCTGGGGCGAACGCCCGCACCGGAGATTTATGATTTCATTGTCGATGATCTGAAATTCGCGGAAGCCAATTTGCCGGCTTCCTACGCGGCCGTTGATAAAGGCCGCGTAACGGTGGGCGGGGCCAAAGGGCTGCTGGCTAAAGTATATATGACGATGGCTGGATATCCTCTCAAAAAAGGCGCGTCATATTACGCCCTGGCGGAAGCTAAAGCACTGGAAGTTATCAATAACCCACAGTATTCGCTCGCTGCCGACTACAAAACGGTGTTCGACGTGACAAAGAAAAACGGCCAGGAATCGTTGTTTGAAGTGCAGTATAAAAAGGGCGGCACCAATACGGGCAGCCCTTGGAATAACGATTTTGCTCCCCGTTTTTCTAACAAGGAAATCGTGCTGGTAGGCGACAAAGGCGGGTTCAACGCCCCAACACCGAGTATGTCCGGTGCCTATGAAGTGGGCGACCCCCGCAAAACTATCTCAATGGGCGACGGCTACATTTCCGCACCGGGTGGCAGTGCTGTTAACGAGAAGTACGTGAAGAAATATTACGATGTGTCGTTCGCGGGTTCTGACAACGACAACAATTGGATCGAACTGCGGCTGGCCGACATTTATCTGCTGTATGCTGAGAGTCTGGTTCGGCAGGGTAAGCAACAGGCAACCGCCCTCACCTACTTGAACAAAATCCGGCAGCGGGCCAGAAACAGTACCGGTGGGAGTGCGAGCATCCTACCCGATTACGCACCGTTTGGATCGGATGCCGACTTTTTACTGGCTATCGAAAAAGAGCGACGGGTTGAGCTGGCCTTTGAAAATCACCGCTGGTTTGACCTCGTCCGAACGGAGCGGGCCAAAGCCGTTATGACCAAGGAACAGCAGGAACAAACCGGCTTTAACCCTACCGCCTGGAGCGACAATATGCTGCTCTTTCCAATCCCTCTACAGGTTATTCAGTCCAATCCCGGAAAAATCAAGCAAAATTCCGGATATTAGCCCCTATGAAAAAACCACTGAGACAATGGCTTTTCAGTAGCCTGGTCGCCTTAACGCTGCTGACGACTACTGTGTGTGCCCAGCCCGCCAATACCCTCACGGCCGCCGAGAAAAAAAACGGGTGGGTATTACTCTTCAACGGGGTTGGCACCACCGGATGGACAACCCCCGGCGGCAAACCCGTGCCAGCTGGCTGGGTAGTCGAAAATGGTACACTGACGGCCAAAAAAGGAGCTAAAGGAGGGGACATTGTCAGTGTAAACCAGTACACTGACTTTGAACTAACACTGGATTATAACCTCGAATCAGAGGGTAATAGTGGCGTCAAATACTTTTACACTACCTACGAAACTGGCGGAAATCTAGGCATGGAATACCAGTTTCTGGACGATAGCCTGGCGGAGGACAATAAAAAGGAGAATCACCTGACGGGTTCCTTCTACGACGTGTTGCCACCGGTAGCCGGGCTGAAAAAAGTAAACAAGCCGGGTCAATGGAACACGGTACGCATCGTGGCCAAAGGAAATCGGGTGCAGCACTGGCTGAACGGGGTTAAAATCCTGGAATTTACGCGGGGTAATCCTGCTTTCACCGAAGCCGTTGCCGGCAGTAAATTCAATAAGGCCGTACCGGCTTTCGGTACGGTGGCAAAAGGCCATATTCTCCTACAGGAACATGGGCATGCCGTCTCGTTCAGAAACGTTAAAATCAACGCATTATAATTCAGTTCCATGCAAAACAGACGTGAATTTATTAGAAAAGTAGCCGCCAGTTCGGCTGGTGTGGTTGTGGGCGGGTCTGCATATGGATTCAGCGCCAAAAGCTACAACCGCATTATCGGCGCGAATGAACTGATTCGGGTAGCAACCATTGGGGTCAACAGTCGGGGTAACAGCATGGGCGGTACGTTCGCTGGTCAGAAAAACGCCGAGATAGGCACGGTCTGCGACGTGGACGAGCGGGCCATTCCGAAAGCGATTCAGACTATCCTGAAAACCAAACAGACCCTTACTCCCAAATCTGAAAAAGACTGCCGCCGGGTAATGGAAGACAAATCTATCGATGCCATTTACATCGCCACGCCCGACCACTGGCACGCTCCCCTGGCGATCATGGGCTGCCAGTCTGGTAAACACGTGTATGTCGAAAAGCCATTGAGCCATAATCCCCGCGAAGGCGAAATGGCTATTGAAGCCGCCCGCAAGTATAACCGCGTGGTGCAGATGGGGGCTCAACGGCGCTCGGCTCCCGTGCTGAAGCAGGGTATCGAACAACTTCACAGCGGCATTATCGGACGCGTATATCTGGCCAAAACGTGGTACACTAACAAACGAAAAGCCACAGTACTGAAGCCGGGCACGGTGCCGACCTGGCTGGACTATGATTTGTGGCAGGGTCCCGCACCGAGAATGCCGTATAAAGAAGGATTAATTCACTACGACTGGCACTGGTTCTGGCACTGGGGCACCGGCGAAGCCCTGAACAATGGCACCCATGAGGTTGACGTGGCCCGATGGGGGCTTGGTGTCGATTTTCCTACCCGCGTCAGTTCGGTGGGTGGGCGGTACGAGTTCAAAGACGATTGGGAAACGCCCGATACGCAGATTATCACTATGGATTATCCGGGCAGGGTGTCGCTGATGTGGGAGTCTCGCAGCTCGAACGGCCGGAAAATCGAAGGGCTGGACCGGGGCATTATTTTCTACGGCGAAAACGGGAGTTTAGACACCGGTGGTGACAGCTATAAAGTGTACGATCTGGACGGCAAGCTGATTAAGGACGTAAAATCAGTGACTGAGGGTGAAAGTGACGTGCAGGGCCGCAACACTGCCAGCCCCAGCCTGGGCATGGATAACCTCCACGTGATGGACTTTCTCGACGCCATCAAAACAAATCGTCGTCCAAACTGCGACGTTGAAATAGGATATAAGAGCGTGGTAGCCATGCAGTTGGGCAATATTGCCTGGCGCGTTGGTCGCGATTTGCACATCGATCCAAAAAACGGCCACATCCTCGGCGACAAAGACGCTCAAAAGTTGTGGGGCCGCGACTACGAAAAAGGCTGGGAGCCAAAGATCTGACGGCAAACGTTATAAGGGCGTCGTCCACATTCGCACGAAATGTTCCACCAAAAACATTTCGTACAGATAATCAAAGAGTTACGAGGTATGGGCAAGAAATCGTACGATTTCTTGCCCACGGTCGATTAGTAGAGTAGCGGGCGTTAATCTGGCCCGAAATAGGCAATAAACTTGCCGGGTCGCCGGGCGACCAGTAAATCAACGGCAAGTGTCTTGACAACCTGTCAGGTTTTCTTACGATATGTTGATTGGTTGTGCCCGTGTCTCAACCCATGATCAGATATTGGATGGCCCAGGAGGATTTGCTTCGCGGAGAGGGCTGTGAAACGATACTGACCGGCAAGATCAGTGGCACCGTAGCCGGACGGTCAGAACCAAATGAGGTAAAGAAACTCTTGCAGCAGGGTAACACTCTGGTGGTCTGGCAATTAGACCGATTAGGCAGCTCCCTGAAAGACATCCTTGACAATCCCCTTCACCTGAAAATCGTTAGTAAGCCTGATCAACTCGCTGAGGGAACGGCCTGTCGGCTGGTCACTGCACCAAACGATGCAGGCTAAAAGAACGTCGGAAGCCTTAAACATGGTCTTATTAGCCCGTAAATTGGCTCGTGGTTTTCTTTCTTTTTCACCAGTTGCTGAAGCGATTGAAAATAATGCCTATAATACAGTGCGTCCTCATGCAATGTACAATATAAGGCCACTGTGGCGGGGCCGTATTTCGCTGATTTTAATAAGTATCCAACTCAATCAAACTCAATCAGTTGCATACGCTGCTTCCGCCTGTGCTACGTGCTGATTTTCCCTGCGTTTCCCGATAGGTAAAATCGATCGTGTTATGTCTTTTTTGGGAGTCAGATTGAAGAACCGGCTTTCACTAACTACTAATGCGACGTATCGAAACCGGCAACCCTTACTCCTTACCCTTATGAACCTAAATTTGAAAGCACAGGCTGCTAATACGTTCGATGATGTGATTGATCCCGGTCATGGCGGTAGTGCTGCGGCTGCCGGTAAGTTTTACGGGGCATCCGGAAAGCACATGGAAGAG
>JANXVQ010001014.1 GCA_025351545.1 Spirosoma sp. | reverse complement strand
ATTATCAACCAGCAACAATGTATGTCCCTGAATCAGCAAATGTCTGGTTAATGTATGGCCAATAAAACCCGCTCCTCCGGTAATTAATATCGTCATCATATGAACGTTTAATCTAATATAGATATAATTTGTTACTGTAAATAATTTTTCTATTACTTAAACTGCACAATGGTAGCTGGGTGTCGATCGAACAGCACCAGTTGCCCAACGGACTTATACTGTTCATTTGCCAAACTGACCGAATCACCAATGTAAAAAGCGTTTGGTATCTTTTTATCAGTTTTGCGCAGGATTTGGCCGCGAACGGCCGTTATATGAAATGAGCTAATATCGGTAGCCGGGCCATCGCCTACCGTTGTTTTGTAACCGTACAAAGGATGTTCCAACGTCAGGCGGGCAGCCTGAGTGGCGGTCTCTTTATAAAACTCACGTTTAGAAGCCCGACCCGGCAGCACCAGCCAGTTAAATCCCAACCGGATAACAATAAATGCTGCGATAGTCAATCCAAGCCGGTTTGGGGTGGGGTGAATCATGAGCCAGGCCAGACTCAACAGAAGCCCCGACACAAATGCGGTTTTCCAGAATACGCCGGGCAGAACGCTCGTTGTTGGGTAGAATAGAGCCGTCCATACGCCAACGGCTACGACAATTGTTGTGGCCAGCCAGATCCGCTCCATCCACCAACGCCAGCGATTTGTGAGGTCGGTGTGTTCATAATATAGGTAAGCCAATACCGTAAACAGCAAAGGAATTAAGCCAATCAGGTAGCGGCCATACACTTGTGGAGAAAACCAGTAGACTAATACCGTCAAACTAAACGTTAGCGCATTAAAGACAACGAAGGAATTTCTCTTCAGGATCGCCCAGATGCCCCGGCGAATCAACAGCACCAGCAACAGCGTGTACGGCGCGAAGTGATATATCAGTTCAAATGGAAATGTAATGAGGTGAAGGAGCGTTGCACCCAGGCCCAGGTGAAGACCTGTTCGCTTGGTACTCTCTCTTAATAAAACACCCGCTACGTCTTCGTAAGGAATTGCATTTCGGCTGAAATAAACCCCGTAGTAACTGCCTGTAATGATGAGAAATAAACCAATACCAACGAAGTGAGCCGGGTGAAAGAGCAATCGGGGACGGCGAGTGTAAATAAACCAGCCTGCTAATGTTATCCCCTGGAACGCCAGCGGAGGTAAGCCTTTCAGCAAAAAACCTATGGCCGTGAGCACATAAGTAGTGAGATAAAGCAACCAGTAATTACGTTTCTGATCGTAGTAATATACCAGCATCATAGCGGCATAGGTCACTAGTGAGAACGTAATTTCGATCAGCCCCAGCATAGAATCATAGAGCAATACCCGGCCATTGGTCAGCGTCATCAAGGCCGCAGCCCAGGCAACCGTCTGGTTTATGTATCGTCTGATAATAACAAACAGCATTAGCCCCAGCACCAGCAAGGAAACGAGCATGGGAAATCGCAATGCGAACGATGAGTAATTACCAAATAGCCGGTAGGAGCTAATAATCAACCAATTATACAGGGGTGGTTTATTAAAGTAGCGTTCGCCGTGCAGCGTGGGCGTTATATAATCGCCGGATAGCATCATCTCTAAGGAGACCAGCGCCCTTCGGGCTTCGTCGCCCGTGTCGAGCGGCATAAACCCCAAATGAGACACCAGCACAACCACCAGGCCTGCGCTTATGAGTAGCATCCACTGGGTTTTATACTGGACAGATAGCCAGGCGATTATCGTGCGTACATCCATTCGTTTTAGGATAGCCATCATTGTCGCTTCTGGATTACTTTTCGCAGGCTCAACCATCCACCCACATTATTCGTTAGCCATTGGCCTTGATCGAGAGCTACAGCCAGATTGAGTTGAGTTCCACCCACCCAGGGCACCGGCAGCATCAGTTGGGCCATTCCCGAAAATTGGGATAAAGGTGCTCTTGGATCACTGGAAATAGGACGTCCGAGGTTTCGGCTATAGGAAAGCAACGCTCGCAATTGAATACCTGAAGGCCACTGACCCAGCAAACCCAGATGGCTGACCTGCACACGATTATTACTAATCATCATCGGACTATAATTTTTATAGCCTCCTTTCAGATCATGCACATCTTCGCGGGAGTCTAACCAGCGCGTTAAAAAAGGCGTTCCGATAACGCGCTGCCGATGGGTCCAGCCATCGACATACTGATAGTTGTTGAAATAATCATCAGCCCCATTATACAAACGGCTTCCTATATTAAAGTTGAACCCACTCTGATTTAAGGTGGTCAAAAATTCGGCAGTTATCTGCGTGAGCCGAAAGCCGCGATAAGCATCGGTTTGTTTATTTTTCCAACGAATGCCATACAAGCCGTCGGGCATGTTTTGAAAAGCCACACCCGATTTATCTTCGAATGGATGCTGGTAGTACAAAAACCAGTTAGCCTTATTATTATCAATTTCCATGGCCATATCTATTGAACCGAGGTGATTACCCGCCTGATTTATTAAATCAAAATGACTGTATTGAGTCGTGTCATTGGGCGGTTGCCTAACCAGTATAATATCTTTATAAGTCTGTAATGAACTCGGAATTTTGCCGTGTACTGTGGTTCCATTCTTGTATACAGTTGAACTGCCACCCCACTGAGCATAGTGGGTCAGGCCGCCATATAGTCGAACCCGATTGCGAAAAAGGCTGATCCGGACAAACAAGGCCTTTTGGTGAAGAAACGAGTTCTGAATAGAGTCTGTGTTATTAAACCAGCCGTGAGCATACATACCGTTTACCGCAACAATACCCTTCGTGAAACCCAGGGGAACATAGCCACGGGTGCCAAACTGAATTTTGTATAGTGGCAGGGCATTTCCCGACCAGGCGTAGGAACCCGATGTTAATAATGTATCGGCTAAGCCAAACACCTCCCGCCGACGACCCGCGTAAAGTTCAAAATGCTTCGAGAACAGACTGACATAGGCCACCGGCAAAATGAGTTGCGAACTAGTGCCCACATTAGCGACTCCTTCAACCGCCACTTTAACGTGTAGTTTTTGGGAGTTCCGATAATCGCCAAACTGTTTTGTAAGGCCCACCCGCACAAGACCAGCCGGTCCCGTCAATGGCACTGTTCCATATTGTCGCGACCGGAGCCAAAAAGGGGTTTGAGCAGCCGATGAGCCGAACCCACCTACTTCGGCCATAATACTCTGCTGAGCGGTTGTAGTGTCGGGTATAGACTGGCCAGGCAGATCACCGTTGGATAAGAGACAGACTAAAAAAAGTAAGGTAAAGCGTAGCTGATTGACCATAGAGTCAAAGTCCTGGCTAATGCCAAAGTGAGTTGTTATGTTGTGAACAGGCATCGTCATTGGCTTACTTAAGCAAAGCGGCTTTAGTTTATCAATTTTAATTAAAATAAACTAAAATTATACATAAATGCCGAAAAATTGACATAAATTACATTTACAGAATAATTTACCCATTAATAATAACAATTATAATTAGCTGTTGGCAAGAACCGTTAGTCCAAACTTTGTCGAATAAAGAGCTGTTTTTACTCCTTATTATCAAAAAGTCATACCGATAATAGCCTGGAAATTCTTGGTATTATCACCATAAGTTTTCACAGAAACGCCACTCGTAAAGCCATTTGCAAACCGATGGAGTAAGCCGTACTTCTGATAGGTGGCAGGTTTGTACCAGAGTGGGCGCACCGGATTCCAACCCATATGGGCCGTAAACGAGAAATGCCCCTGCCAGAATTCATACCCAGCCAGCAGTGTACCTTGCCGGTAGGATTGGTATTGACCTGTCCAGTAGTTTATTTGTTCTTTAAAATACCGATCATCCAGCAGTTCGATACCACCCGATAGCACATGCGTCCGAGTAATGTGATAGCCCGCAATCAGGTTCAGCCCGAAAATAGGATAGGCTTGTTCCGGATTCTTATCGACAGCTTCCATCACTTTTACCGAACCGAAAGCTAATACCCGGAACATCCATCGTTTATCGAGATTGGGCATTCGCCAATCATGGGGATCGGGCAACGTAGTAGAGCCGGTAAAGTGCAGGATACCAATCGATAAAGCAGGTACGTTTAGCCCCTGATTTGGCAGTTTGACTCCGGCGTTAGACATGTGTTTAAAGTCGAGTCCGGCCAGTAAACGCCAGGCAGGTGTAATGGTATAGCGTCCATAAATACCGATTCCGGTTAGCCCGTTTATAGGCGTTCCGAAAGCGACGTTGCCGGGATTTGTGATCGCACCGTAACTACGCGATACGTACGCCAGGCCCGCTAAAGCGCGGATAGACAGTTCCCAATGCGCCCGGTGTACAATAATCGGCTCGAAAAACACCCCCCCTCCTATCGACTGGCCAAGCGCTACCGGGTTGCGAAACGAATAAGCATTGATAAGAAACCCCGACCGAAAAAAACATTGGCACTGCTCCCACGATTGCCGGCGCATATGCAGATGGCTATAGCGTATCTCAAAACCTACCGGCACTTGAGTGGACAGGGGCGTGACATGAGTAGGTTTGTTTAAGCCCGACAGGGCAATTATTCCTATTTCCCGCTCTTCGGGCAGCTCATTCGTCTGACCACGTACATCGATAGAGCCATAAAGAACTAAACAGGCAACTAGAATATATCTCATTATATCGTAAATGGTTGAGGTTCAGCCTATAAAAACTCATGAATCAACACAACACCGACACTTGTCAAGCACTTTTCCGGCATTAAGCCAGGCAACAGGGTTCCTATTTTTAAGGGTGTCGATAAAGTCTAACCCATGACGATTTTTGCTATATTCTCCTTTTTAGTTAATTAAAAAAACAAAAAGAATAAAATAAAGATTTTAAATTTACAATAAAGTAAATTTAAAATCTGCTTACTAACGTATGAAAGCAGAGACTGGTCGATATTATGATCCGTATTTACCTATGCATTCTAGCTAGTTGGTTAAGTCAGGCGAAGGTCTTTTCAGCTCAGCTTATCCCGCCCGATTCACTTGTTGCTCATCGAGTGTCGCAGTCCGTCAGTGTCAACATTGGCACAACGGGACCGGGTCTATTTTATAATAGATTGCTGAGTCGGTCGAACCGGCTGACGCTGCGGGTAGGCGGCCAGTATTTTGCGTATCGTAAACTCATACGGGTCAAGGCCGCCACTGACTCATACATACAGATTAAGCCCGATTTGACGATTGGCATTGCTCAGGCAAATCTGAAATGGCATCCGTTCTCACGTGGATCATTTTTCGTTACCGCGGGTGTAGGATACACCTGGCATCCGGATATCCGGTTTGTGATAACGGCAGAGAACAAGCTGAATTTAGACGGGTTGGAATTGACACCTGAATCTGTTGGAACCGTTAATCTTGGTTTACGCTGGCATCCGATAGTCGGTTATCTTGGTTGGGGGTTCGGTCGAAGTACACCAATAAAGCGGTTGGGGATCGGCTTTGAGATGGGTGTTTTTTATTTAGGAAAACCAAGCGTACACCTTGATTATGAAGGGTTTCTGGAAACAACAACAATTGATGAGCAGGTGCCCATCGTTGAGCGAAATTTATCGAACTATCGCTATCTACCCACTATTAACCTAACACTTTCGTACAGACTCAATTGATAACGAAAGAGTAAGTAAGATCATTTATCGCCGTGATTGCTTAAAAAAAACACCTATAAAACGTTGCTACTTTTCGCCCGTTGACTATGGATTTACGTTATCTTATTTATAGCCTGCTAGTTTTTATTGTCACCATAGAAGCCTGCCATAACCCACTCGACGGCGTAACGATTGGGTTGAAAGATCCTATTCAGAACGGTGTGGTCGACTGTCAATTTTACGGTCCGGCAGGAAACCCTTTACCGCCAGCCAATCAGGTAAAAATGGCTGGCCCCGATGCGGCTCAGGTCGTTACAACAGTGAACACGACACATTATAAAATTAACAGTGATGGAAGATTGCTGATAGCTGCGTCGCCCCTCGCATCCATTTCTCCTCAAAAACCCTTCCGATTTAACCTCGTCATCGAATCAGACAACTATTTAACTGTCGTTCAGCCATTTGTACTCACTGATCTTGCCCGGCAAAGCCGTTCTATCCGTCGGATCAATATACTCAAGCCACCCCGAACCCTCAACGCGGCCCGTTCATCAGGAAGCGCCAGTTCTGACGGAATCGTGGCAGCAACCTTTGGCGTAACCATAGCCGCCCAAAACAAAAACAGCGATGTCGATCATGCAACGGTTACACTTCAGTCGGGCACTAAACTTACCGATCGGGATGGCGCTGTAGTTGGGGGCGACCTCACACTGGCGGCCATCCACACAAACGCCCGTACCGACGAAGTCACCAGTTATATTCCGGGCATGGGCATTATGACGTCCGTTATGGGTCGGAATGGCGGGCCTTCGCTGGGAACCTTACGACTGCTGTCGGTAGCCGGTTCTGTAACCACGCAGATTTATAATGGGAGTTACGCCTTAGCCACCAATCTATCGCCAGCTATTCACTGGACTATGAATTTAAATCCATTTGCCTACAATCTGAGCGAGGGTCGGGTTGTACACGAAGGTGATTCTATTCCCCTGTTTAGTTATGATGATTTTACATATCGCTGGCAGGAAGAAAAACCCGGTGTAGTAAAGCGTAATCAACAAACGGGTCGGCTGGAGTATCAGGCTGATGCCGCGCATACGGCCGCCTACGTCGTTGGCTGGACAGAGTCTATTTGCTCCGTTGGACCGGTATTTAAGGTCAGCAGCAAGCTAGCCAATGTGGATGTGAACTACCGTTGTCTACTGATTGATGTAACGACTGGTAAGCAGGTTGCCTCATTTTTTGCCAATGTCAACAACGGTTCGTTGATTCGGATTAGCAACCAGTCGAAAAGTCGCACGTTCAAGTTGCAGATTTACGATGAAACCGATGCGTGGGGCAAAGGCGCAAAAGGAGGGTTGATGGCCGAATCCGGACCGGGCGTTAGCTGCGACCAGACGCCCGTATCTATTAATCTGGCGGCCTTACCGGTGCCCCCGGTCATGACGCTGGAATTCTACTTTTCCTGCCCCGGTGGTACTAAGCTGGATGAATCTTCTCTACCGGCATTAATCAAAACTCAATACAGCGAAGTTGGCAAAAACAATTGGTATGACTTAATAACGACTACCCGTACACAGCGAAAAATGGTATCCTACAAATTAAAAGTAGGTCATCGCTATGATTTTCGAGCCAGTACAGATGGTGGCGCCACCTGGCCTTTGCATCAGACTAATTATCTAGTTGACAAACCCGAATGGACATTGAAAATTCGGGCTGAAATGTACTGCAAATGAAAATTCTAATTCTTCGTTTTTCATCAATTGGCGATATTGTCCTGACGACACCGGTAATCCGATGTCTGAAGCAACAGCTTGAAGGAGTCGAAATCCATTACTGTACCAAGCGCCGATACCAGGAGCTTATTGCCCATAATCCTTACATTGACAAGTGCTATTATCTGGACGATAGTTTAAACCAATTAATTGGTCAGCTACATAGCGAACGGTATGATTTCATTATTGATCTGCACAATAACCTTCGTACAAGCCTGATTAAACACCGGCTGGGCAAGCGGGCATTCACAGTCGATAAGATCAATATTCAGAAGTGGCTTTATGTACAATTTAAGGCCAACGTTATGCCATCGGTTCACATAGTAGACCGCTACATGGACACGGTAAAGTGGCTGGGGGTGATCAATGATGGGCAGGGCCTGGATTATTTTATACCAGATGACGAACACCTATGTGCTAACGATATTCCCTATACGCATCAATCGTCGTATGTAGCCTATGCCCTGGGGGGACAACACGCAACGAAGCATTTACCCGTAGACCGGATGATTGAACTTTGCCGAAAAATAGGCGGTCCAATTATTTTATTAGGCAATCAACATGACCGGGAAACAGGCGAAGTCGTTCGGAGTGAACTAGGCGATGATTTAATTTTCAATGCCTGTGGTCTGTTCACGCTTAACCAGTCGGCATCGCTGGTTAGGCAAGCACAAGTGGTGTTCAGTCATGATACAGGCCTGATGCATATAGCGGCAGCTTTCAAGAAGCCGATTGTTTCGATTTGGGGTAGCACGACTCCTCAACTGGGCATGTATCCGTATAAAACCCGTCATTTAATTGTCGAGAATACAAACCTTAGCTGCCGCCCCTGCTCGAAAATAGGCCATGAACGCTGCCCGCTCGGGCACTTCAAATGCATGAATGATTTACAGTTTACGTTTGACCCGGCTTTTATCCGGAACAACCAGAAGCAGGACCAATACTAAAACTTTACGCGTTGGTTTGTGTACTCAATTCTATGAAAATACAGGGTTTTCTTATAAAAATGCCTTGTGTGAGGTCAGATTCTTAAATCTGACCTGTGAGGTTTCTTCAAACCGAACAAAACGAGGTTTTGAGAAACCTCACAGGTCGGTTTGAAG
>JANXVQ010000978.1 GCA_025351545.1 Spirosoma sp. | reverse complement strand
CTGCGAAGTCCGGGTTTTATCGGCAGTAAGCGTGGCGGGCAACAGCGTTTCGGCGCTCGCCAGATCAGCCAGGATTAATTTGTACACCTCTTCTTTGGGCTTCAGCGATAAATCGGCGCCTGCTACCTGTACGGGACTGCTGAAGGTTTGGGTTGCGATGGGTACATTGCCAAAAAAACGCACCAGATAGAAATAACTGAATGCCCGAAGAAAAAGCGCTTCGCCTTTAATGCGATTCTTGGCAGTTTGGTCGAAATTAACGGCATCAATCCGATTCAGAATGTTGCTGGATTGCGAGACAGTGTACAGGCAAGTATTCCAGACGGCTCGGGTAAATGCATTGGTTGAGGTAACCCCGTTCTGGTCCAGTTGCATCTCATCGGCAGACGGCGACGACCATTGGATTTCCGTGTTATCGGTGGTCAGTTCGGCCATGTAGTGGATGTTGCTGGAACTGTACAAACCCCGAAATGTGCTGTACACGCCAACCAGGGCCGTCTCAAAATCATTTTGATTCTGGTAGAAGTTCTGGTCACTGATTTGATAGTCCGGCTTCAGATTCAGAAAATCCTTACAGGACGATAACGTTGCCGTTATGAATAATATAGTTAGTATCCGCTTTTTCATGGCAGTAAAAGGAGAGTTAATCAATGAACGGATTAAAAAGTCACGCGTAAGCCAACGGTGTAGGACCGTGGGTTTGGATACGAGAAAAAGTCGACGCCACTCTTGGCAAGATTATCGCCCCCGGTGCTGCCTTCCGGGTCGTAGCCAGGATATTTCGTGAACGTGTACAGGTTCGTCACATCGGCATAGACCGAAAGTGCCTGAAGTTTCAGTTTGCTGATAACTGTTGTTGGCAGGGAGTAGGATAGATTGACATCACGAATGCGGACAAAGGAGCCGTCGAACAGGTATTTGGTTGTTCCGGCGCTGAAACCAAAGGCATAGTCGTTACGAATGGCCCGACCATATAATCCAGCCCCCGGATTGTCCGGCGATTTCCAACGATCAGCAATTCCTGTCAACTGATTCTGAACACCCGCGTCGTTCAGGTTTACCTCGCCACCCTGAAAATAAACCTGGTTACCATACGTACCATTCAGACTAACGCTTAAGGTTATGTTCTTATAGCTGAAGCGGTTCCCCAATCCCCAGGTGTATTTAGGCCAGGGATTGCCGACGATGGTTTTGTCCGACGTATTAATGGTGCCATTGCCATCGGTATCCTGATATCTGAAATCGCCCGGTTGCACTCGCGGGTTTTGAAGCGGGCTTTTGCTGATTTCTTCCTGTGTTTGGAAAACGCCCAGAATGTTGAGCAGCCGGAAACTGGAAATCGGATAGCCAACCTGCGCCACCTGATAATCGGATGTAATGATCCGGGCTGTGCTTGAATTGAGCACCGTCACTTTATTTCGGTTCCAGCTAATATTAAAATCAGTATTCCACTGGAAAGCTCCTTTGCCCGTATTCTGCGAATTGATCGTTAGTTCGAGACCTTTATTTTCGACTTCGCCAATATTCTGAACCGAACTGTTGAAGCCAGAAGCCGACGGCAACGTCACGTTCAAAAGCAGGTTCTTCTTATAAGCGCGGTAGGCATCAACGGTAAATGACAGTCGGTTATGGAAAAGAGAAACATCCATGCCTACATTGGTTTGCACAGATTGTTCCCAGGTCAGTTGATCATTGGCCAAACTATTCGGCACCACACCCGACATAATCTGTCCGTTCGATACGGTACGTGCTACGCCCAACAAACCCTGGGTGGCATAGTTTGGAATCTGAGTATTACCCGAAACGCCATAAACGGCATCCGCCTTCAGTTCACCAGGAAAGCCTTGGTCGCCGTCGGGGCTGGTGTGGGAGAAGTGAAGCTCACTCCCCTTTTTCTTAGCAACCCAATTCAGACTGCCGAAGCCCACCGGCCCGCCATGGAGCTGGAATCCGTCCTGATTGTTGACGAGCTTCACGCGTTCCCCGTCAAGCTCATAACCACCTTTGGAAATTCGGCCGGCATGGCGACCACAGGTGACGCCCGCAGAATTGTCC
>JANXVQ010000948.1 GCA_025351545.1 Spirosoma sp. | reverse complement strand
ACTGGTCAATATAACACGGAATAAACAGGCCAACTTTCATGTTTTATTCAGACTAAACAGGCGCTCTTTTGACGCATGTAGCAAAACAGGGCAACGTTAATTAACAAAAGTAAACACCATCAAACTAAATCCATCCTGTACTCTCCTACTTAAAAGGTCTACTTAAAGAAACGCTACCCGGTAAAGCGTATTATTTAATGTATATGAGAAAGTTAAGCCTCACATCGGTAATCTAAGTAACACATCTCATCTGATAATAAATCAAAAAAAATAGAAAATAGTAATAGTTCTTGTTTCGTTTAAACGATTAAGCTTATATTTGATTGATTTTGTTACCAGCATAGATTTACGGATAGTATCCGCGCTAACATGATCATTCTCAGGAGACATGAGTAAGATAAAGGTGTCAATAAAAGATATTGCACAGAAAGCAGGTGTCTCAACGGCATTGGTATCTTACGTTCTCAACGGAAAGGAGAAAGAGAGTCGTGTTGGGCAGGAGATTGCCTTAAAAATAAAGCAGATAGCGGCCGAATTAAACTACCAGCCAAGCCACTTGGCGAAGAGTTTACGAAGCGGAAAAACACATACCATTGGGCTAATCATTGCCGATATATCAAACCCGTTTTTTGCGAACATAGCCAGGGTGGTCGAAGATGAAGCGAAACGAAATGGGTATACGGTCATTATTGGCAGTTCAGACGAAAATGCGGACAAGTCGCGGGACTTACTGGATGTCCTGATAAACAGGCAGGTTGATGGATTTATCATTGTATCCTCAGAAAATTCTGAGCAGCAAATTCACAATCTCAAGGACAAAAATATTCCCTTTGTCCTGCTAGACAGATATTTTCCGGAAATACCAACTGATTTTGTATCGACAGACCATTACAAAGCCTCCTACGATGCAGGTACACACTTAGTCAGGAACGGGTATAAACGTATTGGCATGATTGCCTATGATTCGCATCTGTTCCACATGCAGGAACGGATAAGAGGGTATCGGGATTCGCTCAGAGATAACAAGATAGATTATCAAAATTCCTGGCTGAAGCCGGTTAAAATCAATAATATAGAAAACGGAGTAAAAGCGTCCATTGATGACATGCTCGCTTCTGATCAACCAGTCGATGCCATACTTTTTGCAACCTATAGCCTGGCTGTCAGTGGATTGAAGCACATTAATCTCTTACGACTAAAGGTGCCGGAGGATTTAGGAATTGTTAGTTTTGGACAGGCTGAAGTGTTTGAACTTTACTATTGTCCCATAACCTACCTGAAGCAACCCATTGTGTTGCTGGGGCAGACAGCCGTTGAACTGCTAGTCAAAAAATTGACGAATAACCTGAACGAACCCGCACAAATATTAATGAAAGCAGAATTGATTGAACGAGCATCCTCAAAAACAAAATATAGTGTTTCAGCTTAGTTTTAAACCTCCGCTTAAACGATTAAGCAAACTATTGACTATTCCTTACCCTTATCTCCTATGCAACGAAGAAATTTCCTTAAGTCCACGTTAGTCGGTTCGACAGCCATTTGGGCGGGTCTGCCGATGAGTATGGCTCAAGCTGCGCCCAAACTAAAAATCACCAAAATCAGGTATTACGCTGCACCCGGCTACAACAAACCGCTATTCAATCAGGCTCGCGGTATTGTCGAAATCTATACCGACGGTGGAATTATTGGCATTGGTGAAGGCGGTTCTAAAGATATGATTGAACAGTGCGCTCAAATGATTATTGGGGAAGATCCCTTTCGCATTGAGCACCTCTGGCAAAATGTGTATAGAGGCATGTTTTATCCGCCCGGCCGGGAAAAATTGCACGCGTTGGGCGCTTTAGAAATGGCATTATGGGATCTAAAGGGAAAGGCATTAGGTGTACCCGTTTACGAATTATTGGGCGGTGCCACCCGTGATTATGTCGAATGTTATGCTACCGGTTTTAGGGCCTCTAAGGCCAAAACCGAAGAAGAACGGGCGAGAGATTGCATAGAAGCGGGCTTGCGAGCGTACCGAATTGGCCCGACTGGTGGTAATGGCGAGCAACCTTTTGACTTCTACGACAATGCGAAGAAGACCATCGAACTCTGCAAACGAATGGATGCCGCAGTGGGTGGCGGTGGCAAATGGGCACTCGATTTACACACTCGATTTGATACCACTGAGGGCGTCAAAATATGTAAAGCCCTCGAAAATCTGGAGCCCTATTTCGTAGAGGATATCGTTCGATCAGAGAATCCAGCTGTCTATAAAACAGTACGCCAAATGACCACCGTCCCAATTGCGGTTGGGGAACAATTCGGTGATCGGTGGGATATTAATGAGTTTATTGAGCAGCGCCTGATTGACTATACACGGGTTACCTTACCCAATACGGGCGGAATCGGCGAATTCAAGAAAATAGCTTCTTTGTGCGAGACGCATTATGTAGGCATGATTCCGCACTTCACGGGGCCCCTATCCACGGCTGCCCTGGTGCATGTACTAGGTTCCAGCAGCCCAACCCGTTGCCTGATGGAATTAGGCGGTGGCGAACCGGAGCGCCCCCCTTACTTTAATGAGGATTATGTAAACTTCAAAAATGGCAAGTTATACCTGAATCCAGAGCCAGGATTAGGCGTAAAATTCGACCCCAAGAAAGCAACATTTGTTACGGAGATTACCGCTAAAACGCCATTCCCGCACCCGGTTTTGAGAAGCCCGGACGGCGCTATCCACAACTGGTAAGCCTGCCAAACGGGACATCATTTACCGTTCGCGTTTAGCAAGAGTAAATAGATACAACCTGAAAATTAATTAAAGAAGCCTAGTGAGGAACGCCTAAAATCCCAGTCTATACTGGGTTAGGTATCTTTTTTCAAAATCGTTAAAAACCATAACTATATGAATTTAAATCATAAATATAGTTAGAAGAACTTACCTCGTTGTCCTTTACCTTAATCGTTCAAACACATGAAAAAACCTCTAATATTTCTCTTCTATTTGCTGTTTAGCAGCGGCCTGGCAGTTGCTCAAACAAACACTGTGACCGGTAACGTAACCGGCTCCGACAAACAGGGGTTACCCGGCGTGAATGTTGTGGTCGGTGGTACATCGATAGGTACCGCAACCGATGCTAATGGTAAGTATTCGATTAACGTACCGGCTAATGCCTCGCTCGTTTTTTCGTATATCAGCTACATAAGCCGGACTATTCCCGTTAATAATCGCTCTATTGTGGATGTAGAATTGGTGGAAGATGCCAAATCTATTAAGGAAGTAATTGTTACGGCACTCGGCATCAAGCGGGAATCGAAAACGCTGGGCTATGCGACGGCGACGGTCAATGCCGACCAGATATCGACCAACCGAACGCCCAATTTCATAAGCGGACTACAAGGTAAAATGGCGGGGGTCAATATCACCACCATGGGAACAGGGCCCGCCGGAACGGCCAAGATTCGTATTCGTGGCCAGTCGTCGTTCAGTGGGCAGAACAACCCGCTGATTGTCGTGAATGGCGTACCGATCGACAATTCCAACAGCTCCCTCGGTGGCGATTATAGCGCCCGTAGCACGACGGGTCTGCCCGTCAACAGTTCCGATGGGGGCGATGGGTTGAGCAGCATCAACCCCGACGATATTGAAACCATGACCGTACTGAAAGGAGGGACAGCAGCAGCCCTATACGGATCACGTGCCAAAGACGGCGTGGTGATGATTACCACCAAAAGCCGGGGCGCTGGCAAAGGATTCGGTGTGACGTATAACACCAATCTTACCACCGATACACCGCAGGATTACACTGATTTTCAGTACGAATACGGGCAGGGTGAAGGCGGTGTACGACCAACGGCAGCTTTCCCATCTTCGGGCGTATGGAGTTTCGGCGAGAAGTTTCAGCCGGGCATGACGCAGGTGCTGTTCGACAACAAAACCTATCCGTACGCACCGGTTTACAATCGGGTGAAGCAGTTCTACCGCGTAGGCACCAACTTTACCAACACTGTAACCGTAGCGAATAACGGCGTAAACGGCGGTTTCAGCCTGTCGTTAGGCAACACCGACAACCGGGGAATTATGGAGAACAATACCTTCAATCGTAAAGTGCTTAACCTCGGTTTCACCCAGAATATCACCAGCAAACTAACCGTATCTGGCAATATCAATTACTCGAAGGAGAATAACGTTAATCCACCCCAGGTAAATGCTCAGGATTTTGCGGTATCGACGGTCGTGTTCACCCTG
>JANXVQ010000945.1 GCA_025351545.1 Spirosoma sp. | reverse complement strand
CAAACGAATTTATTCATACCTACTTCGTATTTATAAGCTGCCTGTTTGAGGAACTCCCGCAGTTTGAGACCGCTGCCGGGTTCAAACTGCTCAAATATAGCTTCTAACTCATCTAGTCCTGCGGGGAGGTCAACGGCCTCATCTCGGTCAAAAACAACGGTATAGGAAGGGTCGAGCCGGACGAGCTTATAATAGTCAGATGGTTTCTTGCCGAAGCGGGCAAAATAAGTTTCAAACACATCGGGCATCCAATACCAGCTTGGTCCCATATCGAAGGTGAAACCCTGGGCCTGAAAAACGCGGGCTCGACCACCGGGCAAGCTGTTTTTCTCGAGAAGAGTAACGTCATAACCTTTATCGGCAAGGCTAGTGGCAGCAGCCAGCCCGGCAAACCCGGCTCCTATAACGAGAACTCGTTTGGGCATTAGTAGAAAAGTGAATGATTAAGAGACTGGAAAAGTACTTGATGAAGACATTTGTTTTGGCGAAACTATTTAAAATTTCTTGTCATCAGTCTCTCGAGATCCTTTAGATAAAGCTATTTAGTGCTTCTCACTGAGTGAAATGGGGCCTGGCCAGGGTATGAATTAGTCTGTGGCGCTGAGAGTGGAGCGTAAAGGAGATGTACCTCTCAGTAGTCTATATGGCAAAAATATACTGATTGCCAGACTATTATAAACAAAAAAGTTGGGTAGGAATCTGCCCAACTTTTCAAACCTTCCTCTTTTTTAACCAAAAACTACTCAATCAATAAATCTTAGACGGAAGACTCTAAAAAAAGTCTCGCTCAAGCATTGAAATGTGCGTAAACTTTTAATTGACCTTTCAATTCCTTACGGGCAATGTGAATGCGATTCTTTACGGTTCCGATGGGGATATTTAGTTTTGCTGCTATTTCGTGATATTTGAAACCTCGAAAATGCATCATAAATGGGGTCTTGTAAGTGTCGTCGAGACCATTGACAGCCCGGTTAATATCGGCCTGCGCAAATGACGAATAAGCCATGTTATCCGTACTGCTCTCTATAGAGTTAATGTAATGTAAATTGTCAGTTGTGTCGATGAACGTATTTTTTCGCACCATACGCTGGTAGTTGGTGATGAACGTATTTTTCATGATTGTATATAGCCAGGCCTTTAGATTTGTGCCATCCGTATATTTGTCACGATTGGTAAAAGCCTTTAGCAATGTATCTTGTAGTAAGTCATTGGCGTCTTCAACATCTTTTGTCAAACGGAGAGCAAACGGACGTAACGACTTAGACACTTTTCCAATATGGTTAGTAAATTCGAGAGCGGTCATGGCTGTTTAAGTTTTTCTGCTGAATCAATATATTTACCTCCTAGACAAAAACACAACCAGTCTTTCTGAAAATCACATGCCTTTGGTATGAATCGCTGTAAAATTCTGTAAATGAGTCTTTTGAGCGAGATTAAATTTGGATGCCAAGCTCTTATACTGTTGTATATAAATGTGGACTGTAGAACATTTTCTACACTATGGGGAATCCACAGTGTGGATTTTGTTTAACAACTTTACAAATATGTTAAACAAAAATGGTGCAAACACAGTCTGCACCATTTTTTTTAATTGACAGATATACGCGTACTTTTCTTTTTTGCAGGTTTCAACTAATGAGGAATCAAACCAGCCCCTCTCTCAGTAAATCGTGTAGATGAATAAAGCCTAGAACCCGACCTGCCTCGGCAACTATAAGCTGAGTAATGTCTTGTTCCTGCATTAACTGTAAAGCCGCCACGGCATATTCATTTGGGGCCACGCAGACTGGTGCAGGTGTCATAACATCCTGTGCGCAGAGTTGCCAGAATAAATCATAATTATAGGCCATCCGACGAATATCGCCATCGGTTACAATGCCGATTAGCAAACCGGCTTCGTCAACGACGGCCGTTGCGCCCAACCGATTGGCCGAAATAGTAAAAATTACGTCTTTAACGGGTGTTCCGGGCGAAACTTGCGGGCACTGGTTATGCGGAAAAATATCAGCTACTTTTAAATATAATTTTTTGCCGAGCGATCCACCGGGATGGTTACGGGCAAAATCCTGCCGGGTGAACCCACGAACCTCCAGTAAGCTGATGGCCAGGGCATCACCTATAGCCAGCGCAACGGTTGTGCTGGTCGTTGGTGCCAGATTGAGTGGGTCGGCTTCATATTCTGCATAAGCAAGAAGAACATAGTCGGCGTGTTGGGCCAGATACGATTCACGGGCGCTGACAAGCGCAATTAGCCGAACGCCCATTCGCTTTAGTAAAGGAATTAACACCTTAATTTCGGCTGTATTACCACTCTTTGAAATCAACAGTACTACGTCGTTAGTCTGGATCATGCCCAAATCGCCGTGTATGGCATCGGCCGCGTGCATAAACAAGGACGGTGTGCCCGTCGAGTTCATCGTCGCCACGATTTTCTGGCCAATCAGGGCACTTTTACCCACCCCTGTCACTACCAAACGGCCTGAAGTATTTAAGATCATCTCAACGGCTTCATCGAATTGATCATCAAGCAAATCAACCGCGTTGCGGATTGCTTCAGCTTCGGCTAACAAAACCGAACGGGCAATAGTCTTGGGATTTTTTATTACTTTCAACGTTAGTTTTGATAATCAGGAATAGTTTGCTGTGTATATTCGCTAACTTTATTAGGCAAAGATACGGCAAGCATATAGAGTAAAGTAACTTTTGTACGATTTCTAGAATGATGCAGGTTGATCAGTTGGTCCATACAACTCTTAAAGAGCGGCTAAAGGAAATTTTTGGGTATGGCCAGTTTCGGGGCGAACAGGAAGCCATTATTTATAGTATCCTGGCAGGGCGCAACACCTTTGTTATCATGCCTACGGGTGCTGGTAAATCTCTGTGCTATCAGTTACCTGCTATTGTAAGTGAGGGCACTGCCGTTGTTATTTCCCCGCTGATTGCACTGATGAAAAATCAGGTCGATCAGCTAAATGCGTTTGGTATTAATGCGCAATTCCTTAATTCGACGCTCTCAAAGGCAGAGATAAACAAGGTTAAAAGAGATACGCTTAATAGCACACTTAAGCTACTTTACATTGCTCCCGAGTCGCTGACTAAGGAAGAAAATCTAGACTTTTTAAAGAAAGCCAATATTTCATTTGTTGCTATCGACGAAGCACACTGCATTTCTGAGTGGGGTCATGACTTTCGGCCTGAGTACCGTAAAATTCGCGGCATTGTCGATAATATCGGCAATTTGCCTGTAATAGCCCTCACTGCGACCGCCACGCCTAAAGTGCAGCAGGATATACAGAAAAACCTGCAAATGGAGGATGCCAATTTGTACAAGACATCCTTTAACCGTAAGAACTTGTATTATGAGATAAAGCCGAAGGTTGAAGCCAAAAAGCAACTCATCAAGTACATAAAACAAAATAAAGGAAAATCGGGAATCATCTATTGTCTGAGTCGTAAGACGGTCGAGGAAATTGCCGAACTTCTACGGGTGAATGACGTGAAGGCATTGCCTTATCATGCAGGTTTGGACCCGGTAACGCGGATGAACAATCAGGATGCTTTCCTGAATGAAGATGTGGACGTTATCTGTGCTACCATTGCTTTTGGAATGGGTATTGACAAGCCTGACGTTCGATTCGTTATTCATTACGACGCGCCAAAATCGCTCGAAGGCTATTATCAGGAGACAGGACGGGCAGGCCGCGACGGGTTGGAAGGTAATTGCCTGATGTTTTATAGCTACGACGACATTGTTAAGCTCGAAAAGTTCAACAAGGACAAGCCCGTTACCGAGCGAGATAACGCCAAGCATCTATTGACCGAAATGGTCTCTTATTCTAACCTGGGGGTTTGCCGCCGTCGCCAGTTACTCGGTTACTTTGGAGAGTTCATGGATAAGGACTGCGGTTTCTGTGATAATTGTCTCAAACCGACAGAGAAACTTAAAGTTCAACATGAGGTAGTACTGGCTTTACAAACCGTGCTGCAAACCGATCAGCGTTTCGATGTGGCTCACCTGGCCGATGTATTGACTGCCACTACGAACCAGTATGTGACCAGT
>JANXVQ010000935.1 GCA_025351545.1 Spirosoma sp. | reverse complement strand
GATGCCAAAATGGCGGCTAAAGTGGCCCTCGAAAACAAGAATGATGTTGTCGGATTTAAAGTAGCCCATTTTCAGGGGCCAAGCTGGGCACCGGTCGATCATGCAGTAGCCGCCGGAAAACTGGCCGATATGCCGGTCATGATTGATTTTGGCGGCAACACACCGCCCTTACCGCTCAATGATCTGTTTATGAAACACCTCCGGCCGGGCGATATTTTCACTCATGCCTACACACTGCTGGAAGGAAATGTTCGGGAAACGATTGTGGATGAGGCTACTAAAACCGTAAAACCGTTTGCCTGGGCGGCACGTAAAAAGGGAATCGTGTTCGACGTAGGTTATGGCGGGGCGAGTTTTAATTACTCGCAGGCCATTCCAGCCATTAAAAGTAAATTTTACCCAACCACTATCAGTACCGATTTGCATACGGGCAGCATGAACGGCTCCATGAAAGACATGCTGAGCATCATGTCCAAATTTGTGGCCATAGGCGAAGATATACCCAGTGTTATAAAAGCCAGTACGTGGACACCCGCACAGGTAATTAAGCGGGAAAACCTGGGCCATTTGTCTGTGGGTGCTATTGCTGATGTTGCTATCTTTTCAATGCGGCAGGGTACGTTCGGATTCTACGATAAAACTGGCTATAAAATGATTGGGAAACAGAAATTTGAATGCGAGATGACCATCAAAGGCGGCAAAATTATGTACGACCTCAATGGAATAGGCATAGCAGCGTCCAAGTAATTTACCTCAGGTGTAAACCGCTCCCACCTCCTTAAAACAAGGCGGGGGTGGTCCTTTCAACTAAAAATTAACCCTTTCCTATTTTTTTACCAATGACAAAATTTTACGTTAAGGGCATTATTCTGGCCTTGCTCGCTTTTGTCGGATTTACTCAGCGGGCTACCAGAAACGGGCTTCCGGTCCAAACCGCTGATAATAGCGGACTTTTTCTGCCCGACGGTTTTGAGGCTACTGTTGTTGTGGATAGTTTGCCCGGTCGCGCCCGGCACATCGCCATTAATGCGAATGGCGATATCTATGTGAAAGCGCGTTTTGCGCGCGATAAGGACGAATCGGTAATCGCGCTTCGGGATACCAACGGCGATGGCCGAGCCGATATTATCAAAACATTTGGCGGACTGGCCCGCGAGCGATCGTATGGCACCGCTATGCGCATCTACAATGGCTACCTTTATTTCAGCTCTGAATTATATGTCTATCGTTACAAGCTAACGCCCGGTCAGCTAGTTCCCAGCAGCCCAATGGAGGTAATTCTGACCGACGACCATAAGCATGGTATGCATGAGCACATTGCCAAGCCTGTTACGTTCGACAATGAGGGCCATATATATGTTGCATTTGGAGCGGCTTCCAACGAATGCCAACCAACAAACCGGATGCCTAATATGGCGGGTATTGACCCATGCCCCATGCTGGAAGATCATGGCGGCATCTGGCAGTTCGACGCCAATAAACCGGGGCAAACCCAAAAAGATGGCCATCGTTATGCAACGGGTTTACGGAGTGTGGTGGCGATGGACTGGAACCCCGCCGACAATAGTTTGTATGCCGTTCAGCACGGGCGCGACGATTTTCTGATGTTATGGGCCGAGAAATATTCACCCTGGGAAAGTGCCGTACTGCCCGCCGAAGAACTTTTCAAGGTGAAAGACGGCATGAACGGCGGCTGGCCGTATTGTTATTATGACCAGGTACAAGGCAAAAAACTACTCAATCCAGAATACGGTGGCGATGGCAAACTGGTTGGTCGCTGTGGCGAGTATGAAAAGCCGCTGATAGGATTTCCAGCCCATTGGGCCCCAAACGACATTCTGTTTTATCAGGGTATCAACGGGGCCGCGAATAGTTTCCCTGATCGATATAAAAACGGCGCATTTATCGCCTTTCACGGCTCAACAAACCGGGCTCCTTATCCGCAGGCTGGCTTCTTCATTGGGTTTGTTACAGCTAAAAAAGGCGTTCCATCAAGTGATTGGGAGGTATTTGCCGATGGGTTTGCCGGAGTTGATCCTATTGCCAACGTCAGCGATGCCGTTTACCGGCCAATGGGCATTACAATGGGTCCCGATGGCTCGCTGTATATTGCCGAAACCGAAAAAGGAAAGATCTGGCGCGTTACATATAAAGGTAACAAACAAAATTTCGGAGCAACCCAATTGGCCCAGATGGAAAAGCGTAAGTCGATGTCGAACATTCGCAATCCTGACCCAATAGTCGATAATTTAGATAAAGGTAAACCTGTGGCGGGTGGGAAAGTCTACAGTATTTATTGCTCAGCCTGCCACCAGCGTAACGGCCTGGGTGATTCGCAACGATTTCCGCCACTGGCTGGCTCAGAATGGGTAACGGGCGACAAGAAAAAACTGATTACGGTGCTTCTGAAAGGATTAGAAGGTCCGATTGACGTGAAAGGGCAGTCGTATAATAATGCCATGCCTCAACACAGTTTTCTAAAAGATGAGGATATTGCGGAAGTATTAACCCACATCCGGCAGAACTTCGGCAATACATCCGATGCGGTTTCTGCCAGCGAAGTCAACGAGGTCCGACTGGCTATAATGCCCCTGGCGCCCGCGAAACGCAAACCCACAACAAAAAATAACCATTAACATTTTCAATTTCTCATGGAAACACAACGCCGTTCAATTCTCAAACGCCTTTTCGCTTCCGCAGCCGGAATCGTTGGGCTGGGGGCCGCTACCAAAGCAATGGCTGGCACATCAACTAACGCACTGGCGGAGCCAGCCGCCCAAAAAGAAGTTTTCAACGTGGTTACTCAAGACGATGTTCCCTTGTTTTCTGGTTCTACCAAGTTAGGTAATCTAGTGTTTATAGCGGGCAAAGGCTATCACAAAGAGGGTGATATTAAAGTGCATACCGACGAAGTGCTCAAGGAGTTGGAAAGAGAATTGATTAAAGCTGGTTCGTCGATGGAGAAGGTCCTGAAAGTAGGCGTGTTCCTGCACGACCTAAACGACTACAAAGGCATGAACGAAGTGTATAAAGGTCGGTTTGGCAGTAAGCCGCCCGTGCGTACCACGGTGGCCGTTTATGGCGGTGTTCCCGGAAATTCATTGGTCGAAATGGACTGCATTGCCTATATCTAACCTGTATAGTACGGACGGGGCCGCCCGAGGGGTGGTACTCCATGCTGCACAGGTTAGCTTTTGTCCGGTAAAATTGGCTGTGGTGTCGGGTTCTCAAACCGCACGGGCGGCCCCGCCGACATTTCGCGCCAGCAATACCATCACCACTAGACCAAGCCACTCTAATTACTTACCCTCTTTTGTTGTGGTGTCGGGTTCTTAAACCCGACATTTCGCGTCAGCAATACCATCACCACTAGACTAAGCCACTCTAATTACTTACCCTCTTTTCGAACCCACTAATGTTAAGCAGACGAAAACTTATTAAGCGTTTATCGGGCGTTCCTATACTGGGAGCGCTGGTGAGTAGTGGCCTTCCCCTGTCTTTAGATGCGGCACCGCTGGCGGCACCCAAACGCGA
>JANXVQ010000916.1 GCA_025351545.1 Spirosoma sp. | reverse complement strand
TAGATTCTGATGCGAATGATTGGGGTGTTTCTGGTGCTCTGAATCAGCCCCGTAATGCATCTTGAGAAAATCGGTAAAACTCAGGGTGGGCTCTGTTTGCCGATGTTGCTGAAAGTGCAGCATCAGATCGCCCCAGTGGGCCGACTGATCAATGCCAAAGCCGGGGAGCAAACTTCCACCCAGCATCCAGCACGCTAACACGAAGGCAACAACTGTTTTCATGATTTTTATTCCATTACAGACTTAACAGGATGATTAACAGAAAGTTTTCGAGAATCCAGGCATTTCTCTAATTTAGAACTGTTCTGATTCTGTACCCTGATAAGAGTAATTTATTGGCTGGCTTTACTGCCACAAAAGTGGTTCATCATTCTGTAGTAATTCTGAAGTTTTGACAGATTCAATGAGTACCAATTGTGTGCTATACGAACCGATCTATCCTTCTATATCTAATTGATCATTACGCTTCCAGCTTCAGATTCTCTTTAGAATTGCCCGCTTCTTTTATCTTTTCGGGAACTGCGAAACTGGATTTTAGTACGAGTAATTAACGACCTTAACTGGCTCGGGAAAATTCGTACCGAGGATTTCGATACACCAGAAATGCTGAATCAGGCTGTTCTTTATTTGTATATTGCTCAATGAGCGTGCATAATTGCGCTACCGAGAGGGATGGAGTCAGAGCCTCGTCCGGTAAGGTCAACCCATATAATAATTCCATAAAAACGATCACCTCGGTTACCTCACTGTCGTTCAGTCCTAAATCCTTATGCAAGCGATGGTACAACTCGATACCTGATATCGGTAAGGTGAACTGCTGGTTGATATACCGGCATAGATGTATGAAAGGGGTCATAAGCGACTGATTGGGTGAAGTATAGATACGTGCATTTTTGCGGTCAGATTTACGCCATTCATATGCTGGGAATGCTGGGAATCAGCCGAAACGCCAGATCAAGATGACCTGGCGTTTCGGCTGATTCCTGATTGCTAACTACTAATCCTACCTGTAAAGGCGTAAAACAGCTTGTTAGAGCAAAGCACCATTCGCATTAAAATGAATCTCTTTGGTCTTACTCGTGTAGGTGAATGTTACTTCGTAGTAAGTCGCCCCACTGCTATCCGTTCCCCGTTCAGCCTGCACCAGCGTATAACCGGCATAGTTCGTGCTCAGATAGGTCAGGGCCGCAGCTGGCAACTTGTCGGCGGTAATGACGACCTCGGTGTTGCTGCCTGACCCACCTTTATCTTTGCCCTTTCCGCGACCAGTCTCGGTCAGAACGGCGCCGGTCATGTCGAAGTGCAGCTCTTTGGTTGCTCCGTTACGGGTAAATGTGACTTCATAATAAGTAGCTCCGCCATTAAGGTTAGTTCCCCGTTCAGCCTGCACTAATGTATAGCCAGCATAGTTCGTACTTAGGTAGGTCAGCACGGCGGCTGGCAAAGTCGACGCACTAACAACGGTTTCACTGGAACCTTTTACGCAGGTTCCACTCACAGCTGATGTGCTGGTGACAGAACCAATCCGAGCTTCGGCCAGGCTGGCTGCCGTTGGGTCTACATTCGTTTGGGTGCAGGCGGCAAGGATGCCTACCAGCAATAAGGCCGTTGTAACGGCTATAAGCAGATTTTTCATAGAATTTTGCTGTGTTTGTTTTATTGGGACGTTGTTGTCTTCATTGGCTATTACGCGCGTTGACACAAGCCTGTTGCAATCGGAAGCTGTTTTGTGACGAAGGGAAAAAAACATAGGCAGTATAATCAATGAATCAATCCGCCGGCGCAGAGCGCATCCGGCGGATTGATTGACACAGAATTAGAACGTATATACCATACCAACGCCCCGCCCGCGCGAACTCGGTCCGAAGCGCAGGCTGGTGGCGGGTTGCTGATGCCGATTATAGCGGTCAGCGGCTCGCCGAAACTGCAGAGTTGCCCGATGGTCAAGGATAATGGCGGCAATCCCCACCAGTACGCCCCCTCCGGCCAGGGCTAGGCCAACTTCTGCTGAGCCGTGTTCACCCCGATCCCGATGATCAGAACCGTTTTTTCCATCGGTATTGGTCGTTGAGTTGGCGCCAACACCGTCCCGGCGATTACCCTCGTTTCGGCCGAAGCCACCGTCACCAGCCAGGGCAACGATAGCGCCGGTTCCCATCAAGGCTACTGCCGTACCTGCCGTTACATAGGTCCATCGGCGCAGCGATTGCCCCCGTCGGTATGCCCGCAGCGCATCGGGATGCTCGACTAACAGCGAGCGAGCTGCGGAATTGTCGATCTGCTCGCCAGCGCCGTCGGTGAAATAGCGGCTGAACAGGCCACTATGATAACCCAGTCGGCCAAGGGCTGAAGTGCCCGTTGCAGGGGTAGTGCCTGTCAGAGCGGGATTTATGGAGGCAGGTGCCATACGCGGTGAGCGATTGGCTGACTGACCCAAAACGTCTTTGGTGCCGTTGGCATATTTGATCAGTAATATATCTGAAGTGCCCGTCGTATAAATCGGTCCTTCGGGATTATCCTGACGGCGATATTTAATCTGGCCGGGCAATACTTCCAGCACTTTGGCCTGGATTTCGGAGCCGTTTTTCAGGATGATATTATCCTGACCATACACAAATGGCGTGCTCAACAGGCCCATCAACAAGGCAAGTCCAATAAATCGGTGAGATGCGTTCATAAATTCAACACAAGAAGTTTGTTTACCTTCAATCGCCAGTACGAGCGTCGAAGGGAAAGGGTGGGGTAGGGCGTCAAAAAAAAACTTCAGAAAAAAAACAGTTTCGCACCCCACCTTAGTTAGCCAGCCTTCGTACTGATAAATGGTTGACTTCTCATTAATCTGCCAGCCGGTGTTATTTAAAAAGAAAACCCGCTTCTCGGAG
>JANXVQ010000884.1 GCA_025351545.1 Spirosoma sp. | reverse complement strand
TGTACCTTCATCCCTAAAAGTGCATATACATTTTCCAGATTGCGTTCCATAAAGCTTGACACATAGTCGTAAAGGACCAGATAGATCGCATAATAGCGTTGAAAAAAGTAAATGACACCCATAAAACCCACGACCATAATTAGAATAGGTATGGGTTTGACAAGACCTCGAACCGCCATGCGAATTTGAGTTGGCCGAACGTTGAAATACATGAATAAAATCACGGCAACGATCAACGCAACAATGGCTGAGCGGGTTTGGGTTAGCACTAGAACGGCAATATTGACTACCCCGGCAAAAAAGCAAAGTAGTTTAAACAGAACGTTATTGTTCGGACGCAATAGCCCAATGGCACAGGCAATAACGCCCATGAAGGCGTTTCGTGAAAAGGCGTGTGGATTACCTGAACCCTCATCGCCGTTGTTGAGTGTAATGGTTGCCCGTTGCCCAATGGCCCAGGTAGGATCCGTTATTAATGCATAAATCAGAGCCAGATTGGATACCAAAGTGAACAAAACAACAATCGGGATGAAAACCCTAATTATGTCATTCGGTATATTGATGAGCAGAAATAAAAAAAGTAGTACGTAAGTGAAGTAAATGGTATCCTTGTTATAATCCTCGAAGCCAGGTACAGCATTGAAAAAAAACATGTAGAAGATGATGAGTGCCAAAAAGCTAAGGCCAATTCCCATCATGGTCATATTAGGTCGATACAGTCGACGTAATACCGTAAACGGAACCATAAGCACCAATCCACCCGCCAGCGCGGCTGCAGTGAAGGTTGTACTGCCCGGAGCCAGTTTTAAGGTTTCCCGGAAAAAGAAAATCAGCGGGTAGCCATCCAAAAGAATACAGATACCGACAACCATTCGCATATAGTCGAGTGTCTGTACAAAGCGAATGAAACTGGTCATAGTTTATGATGTATAACGGTTTTCCTATTACGACTGTAAGTCACGAATCGTAACCGGTAATTTTCTTATTTTCTTAATCTATTCAAGCGTAATCGGTGCCGTACATAGCTAAACTCTCCGTTTAAAACAAAGGTCAGTAATTTACGCAGGCGGCAATAACGCTGCCAGAATAATGCCCCAAACGACGATGTTAACATGGGTTGGTATTTGTCCTTTACCCACTTATGCTCCTGAATACCTACAGTAGCGGCAATCGTTGACGATTTAGCATCGGGCTGCACCCGAAAACCACCCCAGAAGCCCTTAACATGCCGGAATGTCATTCCTGGCTGAACGCCTAACCGGGCAACGAGTTCATAATCAATGACAAATCGCAAACTTTCGTCGAGTAAACCGAACTGTGTCAATCGGTCGCGCCGAATAAAAAGCGACTGGTTAAAAACCTGCATACCTTCGTAAATGTGGCACTCGGCGCAAAAATCCGGCGCCCGCATCTCCTCCAGAATAACGTCGGCTTCATCCGTAATATACATGTCACCAAAAAAAATATCGGTGTCAGGAAACTTACGCCAGGCACTGGCTACACGACTGAACGCGTCGGGTGCAAACACATCATCGGAGTTTTGAAAGGCTACATAATCACCCGTTGCCTGCTTGAATCCTTTGTTTATGGCGTCGGTCTGGCCCCGGTCTTTTTCGCTTACCCATCCGGCCAAATAGGACTCGTATTTTTTGATAATATCGAGGCTGCCATCTGTCGATCCACCATCCATAATGAAATACTCCAGGTTTGGATAGTGCTGATTTAGAACACTTAAAATGGTGCGTTCTAAATACTGAGCCTGGTTATATGAGGGCGTTACAACGGTTAGTTTTGGGTACGTTTGTTGGTCGGCAGCCTCAAGTAGGGCGGGGGGGCTATAGGGTTTCGTCACGAATGAACGAAGCGAGTCGGACGTCAGTTTCATACTGTCGATTAGTGGAGAGATTGATAAACCTCCAGTGTCTGACGGGCAGTTTTATCACACGAAAAATTACGCAGCCGTTCGATTCCTTTCCGACGCAGGTCGGCATTGAGCGCATCGTCTGTTACAACCCGTTCAATCGTGTCTGCTATTGAATCGTCGTCTTCGGGATCAAAATATAGAGCAGCATCTGCCCCTACTTCGGGTAATGAACTTCTATTACTCAACACCACCGCGCAGCCTCCACTATACGCTTCCAGCACCGGAATGCCGAAGCCTTCGTTTAAAGACGGAAATACAAACGCGCGGGCATGTTTGTAGAGGGAAAGTAGGCTGGCATCGGTTACGGGCCGGTAATGGATGCGATTGGTAAGCCGGGAGGCATGAAATAACATTTGTTCATCGTGGCTGAACGAACCCCCGCCCGCACAAATAATATGCAAATCGGGATGGCGGTGCAACACAGGCTGAACAGCCCGAAAAAAACCATCAAAGTTTTTATACAACCCGCGTTTACCAACATAGAGTAGGTATGGTGCGGGCAGTGGCGACGATTGCTCTCCAGGTGCCAATACAGATTCACCCAGCGTTGTGCCTAAATGAATAACCTTTATTTTTTCTGGCTCAATCGGAAAGAAACGAAGAATTTCCTGTTTCGAAAAATCAGAAATAGCAATAATATAGTCAGCCCGACGCAGCAATTTCTTTTTTTGCTCGTATAAACCTTCACCTACTTCGGGATATATTTTGCCGAAACGTTCGCTGGTTGCGTCGTGAAAGCTCACTACAAAGGGTTTTTTGCCAATTGCATCCAAAAAGTAAGGATGGTAATAAGTCGGGTGAAAAACGTCGAAATCACCGGCTTTAACTCGCCGTAGACTAGATAATCGATTTAGTGCCGACGCAATGCGATGGGCATTTCGTACTTGCGCCAAACTTCGGTAACGAATATGGCGGCTAAACGAGGCCTGATCGAGGTATTCGTTGTTTGATAACCGCAACGATAGTTCAAACTCAATATCTGACCGCTTGGAAAAAGAACGCATCAGTTCATAAAAATAGCGGGAAATACCCCCGTAAGGAACGCCCGTGAACGTTTGATGGTCGTAGAGTACTTTCATGAAGGGAAATATACAAACCAGCTTACGTTTGTATTTTTCTGAGATAATTTGCCCGCAAAAATAGAGTTATTGGTTGATAAAACCTTGATCGATGTTGATTATTCGGCCGACTGCTATCAGATGAAAGCCGGAATATGTACCCGGTCGAGAAAGCGGGTTATGCCCCGCAACGAGTTGATCGTTGCATATCGCCAGCCTCGTACCACAACGGGTTCCGGTTGTTTTCCGTAAGCTGGGCTAGTATTGGCCACATTCAGTGATTTATACACCGCTAGAGACTGGCGGTAATTGGCCAGCAATAGTAGAACATCAGGACGTTCTGAAAGCTGTAAGCGTTTCTGGTGCGAAAAAAACCTTCGTCCGGATTGGCTAACCCTTTAAAATTAACGAACTGAACTAGCTGATTCTGACCCTCTGGACCGTTTGCCAACCAACCGTTATTCTCTTGCCGAATTGTTCGTTCGGGCAGGTTCCAAAGGGCAATATGCCAGCCCGGATTTTTAACCACGATTACGTCCCGAAAAAAAACCGGTACGTGCATTAGCCAAAGTTGGTCCAGACAAAGGCCCGCGCAAAAGTCTACATAGGCCCGTTCCTGAACCCGATCAGCCCACCAGGCCAGAAGCCGTTTCGTTTCGTCTGACCGCCTGAACATCAGAAAGTCTGAACTATACAACCCGATATTCTGAAAAAACTTTTCATCTGGCCAACTTGTATCGCCCGGACTACGGGTGATAAAGGGCGTTAGAATGATATTTGCCGTAGCGAGTTGATTCCAGACAGGCGATAGCGATCTTAAAAATTGTATGTTAGGATCGGCATATAGTAACTTTTCTTCAGCGGGATAACGCCTGAACGTTTCGGCAATGAATAGCGGTTTGCACGCAGCAGCAAATTCTGTTGGCGTATAACCCGCCGAAAGGGCCTCCAACTGTGTTGGTCCAAGCAACTCATTGATAGACAGCAGCGGATAGGGCGAAACAAAGCCAGCAGGCAAGCGAGCCGGATCGTCGACTAAACCGATCAAAACCAATGGTTTATCGCTTGTATTGGCAGCGTATTGACAAAAGCTGTCTCCCAGAGCGAGCGCCTGGGGCAGTTGACGGATGGTACAGATGGTTAGTAGCACAGTGGGTACAAAGCTACGTCATTCGAGTATATCGCCCAAAACAGCTAAGTAAGGAGCGTACCAATTGGCCGATGCATCGGCATAGCGATTGTAATTGCCACGTTGTAAACTGCTCAAAACGGGAACTATCCGTTTTATTCGGTTGTGAGGTAAACTACTGCGCATCGTAAAATGGGCTAATCGCCGACGCAGCAGCGGTAGGCCAGAGGCAGTAGCGGGGACCCGTTCGCTTAGGAGCTGTCCAATTTTGGTTAATTGGCCTTGTTTTTCGCGAAGTGGTGCCAGTTTTCCCGCTCGGCGTCGGGCCAACCGATCGGGCAATCGAACGGGCTCCGGTGCATCCTGTTCGCGTACACCCACTTGCTGTTGAATGTGGGTTCGATAGAGCTGCAGAGGTTTATCGATAAAATGGATTGCATTACAGGCCGCAGATACCAAGGCTATCCAGCCGTCGTAAATGTAGTCGCCGGGTATATCTGTTGGTACAGGTAATACGGTGTTGAGAAAAGTCCGCCGGATAACGGTTGCACAGCCCATCATACGGTTTCCATCGAGCAAAACTTCCATCGATTCGCCTGACTGCCAGCGGTCCTGGGCACGCTTGTCGAATCGCACAACTTCCCAGAACCGGCTCTGGCGACCCTCTAAATGCTTGTCGGTTACCCAGGCATCGCAAAAAGCCACTTGTGCTTCTGGATGTTGATCCATATGCTGGGTCATGGTAGCGATTTTTTCGGGCAACCAAAAATCATCCTGATCACATAGGTAAATCAGATCGCCTGTACAGGCCATTAAAGCACGCTCGAAGTTTTTATTAGACCCCAGTCGCACTGAATTTTCGAGAATACGTACCGAAAACGGCGCGTCGGTAGCTAATTTGGTAATCAACTCAGCCGTGCCATCCGTAGACTGGTCATCGCAAATAATTACTTCATCGGGCAATTGCTGCTGCTCAAGCAAACTCTGCCATTGCGTAGGCAAATAGGCCATACCATTGTAGGTACAGAGTGCAATTGATATAGTAGGGCGTTGT
>JANXVQ010000874.1 GCA_025351545.1 Spirosoma sp. | reverse complement strand
CGACACCACACAAGTCAGCTACTCAGAAAACCAACCCGTTAGCTCAATAACCTTTTTAGCCTCATTTATAATGATGTAGGTTTGACAGGATCAATATCTATTCAGCGAACGGGTATAGAATGGCACTTTTTTACCACTTTCAGGTTAACCGGGTCGTGTCATTTTACTCAATTAATCACTAATGATATTACCAGTACTATGGCCTTCTATCGCGAGTATATTCCTCACCCGGCGTTACAACCCTTTGTTCGGCATTATTTGCTGTTGCATATCCAACTCGACCCCAAAACACCGCACGACTCATTACCCGTAAAGCCCTATCCGCCCAGTACAGAGCAGTGCCTGTATTTTTACCCGTATGATCTAACGCATAGTACCAAATCAGGAAACAAAACTCCCGAAAGTGTTTCATCGGCTATTATAGTAGGACAGCCGCTTACCCGAATGAATATCAGGATAAACACTAATTACCTGATGCTGAAGGTTAGTTTTCAGCCGGGTGGGTTATTTCGGCTCCTTAACATACCGATGTATGAATTAGTCGACGGATATGCCGATATAGAAGCTGTAGCTGGCAGGACCATGAAGGACGTGAACGAACGACTGCCCGAAGCGCCCAACTACGGAGCAATGATTCAGATTATCGAAGAGTTTCTACTTCGGAAAGCTGCCCAGTGCCGCCATTCGGTGCTACCCATCGACATCGTTGCCCAGCGAATGCTCAATCCGGCGGCTTATCATCAACTCGATCGCCTGGCCTACGATGCCAGTTTGAGTACCCGTCAGTTCGAACGTAAGTTTCGCGAACGGGTAGGTATCAGCCCCAAATTATTTACCCGTATTTCCCGGTTCAGGCAAGCGTATAAACTGCGCGAAGCCGACCCGACCCGCTCCTGGGTCGATATTGCCTATGCCTGTAGTTACTACGACCCAAACCATTTGATCAAAGATTTTCAGCAGTTTGCGGGTACTAATCCAAGCCAGCTATTTGACGAGGAACTAGCTTGTCAGGATTTCTTCGCTAAATACAAATCTCACTGATACCGTTAATTGTCGTTTTTTTACTATGCTCTTCGCGCTCTATTTGCCCAGCTTTGCCCACAAATCATACAACTATGGAAAATTCGACTACTCATCTTCGCCGAGCGGCAATAGGCTATCTGGTTGCCGGTATGGGCTTTATTGCTTTCGGTTTCCCATTCTGGTTTTTAAACGCCGTTGATAAGACCCCGAAGGGCAAGTTTACCCCTCCTTTCTTTTTTGTCGTCGATGATCCAATGTCGGCATTGGCTAGTAACTGGATTCAGCTTGTTTCGGCTGTTGGGCTAGCCGTTGGCGCTTATTCACTTTGGCAAGCGGGTGAACCAACTGGATTTGGCAAAAGACGATCGCTGTTGTTTGTGCAAATGGCGGGCGGAATTTCCTACATAGTGGCTACATGGATTCTGCTACCATTCGCACCAATAGGTGCTTTCCTGAACGGATTTGGAATGATTCTGGTGGGCTATGCCAGTATTAAAGCCAACGTCTGGACGGGCTGGAAACCCTATACCCCGCTCATCGTGGGCCTTTTTCCGTTCCTGTTTATGTTTCCACTAGTAATCCTGACGGGTGCAAGACCGGCGGCCATCATTGGACTGTGGGGGTTTGCATGGATACTACTCAGTCTGGCGGCCTGGCAACGGTCGAAGGAAATCAGTTCGGTCAAATTTGCCTGAAACACATCCTTCCGTGATTGCTAAAGTAGTAACATTTATCCTGGTGGTTTACGCAGCAAATTCGTTCAGCTTCGTGAGTTTCGCCCTTGGAAAAATGATAGTTCATAATAGCCTCTACGGCTTGGCATGGCGCATTTCCAGCCCAACAGACATTCGGGGTTTGAAGCCGGTCCACGGTCCAGTAGCGTCTGATTCCGGCAGGTCCAGATACTTCGCGTAGTCGAGCTTTTTGAGATGAATTCCCAGAAAGGCTGTTACAAAATGCTGGTTGATGTTGTTGATCCGACGCTCATTCCAGGCTGGTTCGGCATAGTGCATATAATCATCAACAGATACACCGGGCATTAGCGAAGCCAGCGGGGGAGGGTTGGGCGCTACATTATGACGAGCATTGAGGTAAGTAAATAGATAGCGATCAGCATTGACAGCTCCGTCATAAATGGCTTTTATGCCTTTTTCGTAACCCGATACGTCGTCTTTGCTGCCCGCAACAAACAATGTCGGCAAGGTTAGACCGGCCAGCCCGGCAGCATCCCAAATACCACGTTCCATACCCCATGGAGCAAATGCCACCACAGCTTTAATCCGGGAATCCAACGACGCTTTGTACGTCGGTGAAGCCATAGAACGAGGTTCAAGGGCTGTACTTCCCCCAGCCATCTGTCCAAATAGTTTCATAGCCTGAGGGCTATAACCTGCTCCTACGACGTTGAGTGCTCCATAGCCCCCCATCGAATAGCCAATCAACGCCGTATTATCAGCATTGAGCAACCCAGCCAGGAAATTCTGGCTGGGTTTGGCGCTCAGCCGGGCCATTTCATTCAGTACAAATAAATCATCGAGCGAACGGTTTAGCAACGTGCTGGGAAATCCGGCCGCATCGCTGTACGTCGATTCAGTGTGGTCGATTGCTACGACGACGTAGCCTTTTGACGCCAGATTTTCGGTCAGGTAAGTGAGCAAAAGCCGCGATCCGAGGTAGCCGTGCGAAACGATAACCAGTGGATAAGCGCCCCCACTGGGGTCCGGTTCGGCATCACGACTGGCCCTCCCCATAAATGTAAAGGGAATAAGTGGTCGTTTGGGGTCGTTAAATCGGCCGAGTACTGATTCATACGTTACTGTGGCCGGTTTGTTTACCGGAATAGCTGCCGGATACCAGATCTCAACGGTCAACGGACGGTCGTATAAAGGGTGATTACCATTTTTTGTGTGCAACACATCGACCTGCGCCGGGTGGATCAATTTCAGAGTTCGCACACCAACCCCATAGGTTCCGCGAGCTGCCAGATCGGGCGAATTGGGCAATAAATCACCATTTACAAACGTGTCTCCGAGCGTTTGGGCGATAGTCGGAGATACTGCGTCGAGTATAAACAGCAGGGCAAAAATGTACCAGTTAGACTTAACTTTCATGAATTAGAGGTAGTAAGAATTTTGTTTAAGGTAAGCGATTTGTAGTGTTACTCATTTCGTCTGGAAGCCTTGCGTTATTACATGTAGAGAGGCTAGCAGGGAATTGATATAAGCAACAGCTTTCACGACGGCAAAAATGGCCGATTCTTACCACCAAACAACCTGAAAAGCAAAACAATTTTGGGTTGAAAATTTGATGGCATTTTATTTGAAAGGCCAAAAAACAAGAATATGGATTTGACGGTAACTTGCCAGAGAAAACCTATTCGATGCTTAATTACCAATAGTCAATTGTAACTAACCGACATGTTGGGCGTGATTTCATGGTTTTTCAGGTGTAATTTCAGCCGGGAGCCTTATTTCGACTTACGGGTATTCCATCGCATGAACTGCCCAATACGTTTGTGGATGCGGAAACCGTTTTCTCGCCCGAAATTCGGCTGGTAAATGAGCGATTGAGTTGCACGAATCATTACATCGAGGTGATTCCGATTGTGGAAGATTTCCTATCGTACTTAATCAACCGGGTCAAGCGCAGGTATATGCATCCTATCGACAAGGCAGGGTTTTCTTATAAAAACGGTCAAGTGGTCATTCGCCCTACTTTTGTGGTTGCTTAGACTACAAAATCATGACGGCTACCCCTTGCCCGCTTAAAACTATCACTTTTTTTCAATTATTAAACAACACTCCTGAACTCG
>JANXVQ010000852.1 GCA_025351545.1 Spirosoma sp. | reverse complement strand
CTGAAAATCAGTGTCAAACGTTATGGTCTGGTGTGCCTGCATTGGCATATGCACCCGCGGCATCCGTAGTTCATGCCCCCGGAGCTCAAGTGCAGCAGGCGCCAGCGACGCCAGCTGCTCCCCCGGCAAGCCCTAAAGTCGATACGTCCAACTACATTACCATCAAATCGCCGATGATCGGAACATTCTACCGATCGGCTAACCCTGAATCGCCTATGCTTGCTGAAGTGGGCGACAGTGTAACAGAAGGTAAAGTGGTTTGCATTATCGAAGCCATGAAATTGTTTAACGAAATAGAGTCAGAAGTGTCTGGCCGTATTGTTAAGGTGCTCGTTGAGAACGCCACACCAGTGGAGTACGATCAGCCGCTGTTTTTGGTAGAACCCATTTAATTTAATTAGTGAATGAGCGAATGAGCGAATGAGTGAATACCATCCTGTAGGTTATATTCACTCATTCACTCATTCGCTCATTCACTCATTTAGAACATGTTTAAGAAAATATTAATTGCCAACCGGGGCGAAATCGCGCTGCGAATTATTCGGACGTGCCGTGAAATGGGTATCAAAACGGTGGCCGTTTATTCAACTGCCGACCGCGATAGCTTACACGTGCGCTTCGCCGATGAGGCCGTTTGTATTGGCCCGCCTGCCAGCAAACTATCGTATTTGAGCATTCCGAACATTATTTCGGCTGCTGAAGTAACAGGTGCCGATGCTATCCACCCAGGCTACGGGTTTCTGTCCGAAAACGCCGAATTCTCACAAATCTGTGCCGATTACGGCATTAAATTTATTGGTGCCACTGCCGAACAGATCAACGGTATGGGTGATAAAGCTACCGCAAAAGCAACAATGCAGGCCGCTGGCGTACCCGTCATTCCTGGCTCGGTAGGTTTGCTGGAATCCATTGAACAAGGTAAAAAATTATCCGTCGGTATTGGCTATCCGGTTATTGTGAAAGCAACGGCTGGTGGTGGTGGACGGGGTATGCGTATTGTGCGGACAGAGGCCGATTTTGAAAAAGCATGGCATGACGCCCGTACCGAAGCCGGAGCTGCTTTTGGTAATGATGGATTATATTTAGAAAAATACGTAGAAGAGCCACGCCACATCGAAATTCAGATCGTAGGCGATCAATACGGAAAGGTTTGCCACCTGTCAGAACGTGATTGTTCTATCCAGCGTCGGCACCAGAAATTGGTAGAAGAAACCCCTTCGCCGGTGGTATCGCCCGAACTTCGGGAGAAAATGGGTGAAGCGGCTATCAAGGGAGCCCAGGCCATCGGGTATGAAGGAGCGGGAACGGTTGAGTTTTTGGTTGATAAGCACGGGGATTTCTATTTTATGGAAATGAACACCCGGATTCAGGTTGAGCATCCGATTACCGAAGAGGTGACGGATTTTGACCTGATCAAAGAGCAGATCAAAGTAGCCGCCGGAGCCGAAATTTCCGGCCGGAACTATACGCCGAAACTATACGCGATGGAATGCCGAATCAACGCCGAAGACCCTGCCCATGGATTTCGGCCATCGCCCGGTAAGATTACTAATTTGCACTTTCCCGGCGGACACGGTATTCGAATTGATAGCCACGTTTACAGCGGCTATACCATTCCGCCAAACTATGACTCGATGATTGCCAAATTAATTGTATCGGGGCAATCGCGGGAAGAGGTCATTACCCGGATGAAACGGGCTTTGCAAGAGTTTGTTATCGAGGGAATCAAAACCACGATACCATTCCATATCCGACTGATGGACGATCCTAAATTCCGTTCCGGTGAGTTTACAACTGCCTTTCTGGATACGTTTGATTTCAGTAAGCTGTAACGTAATCTAGTCTGGTTTTGGGTTGCGCTATGTGACTTGGTATAAAAAACGGGTGTCTTGCTTTACTGACAAGACACCCGTTTTTTATTGCCTACATGAATCACCTCGCTACGGCCGATTACATCGTTTTTTTTGTTTATTTCACCATTATTGTTGGCTATGGCTATTGGGTCTATCGGCGCAAACGCTCGGCCCAAATGAATACAACTGAATTCTTCCTGGCCGAAGGGTCACTAACCTGGTGGGCCATTGGAGCCTCATTAATTGCTTCCAATATTTCGGCTGAACACTTTATTGGCATGGCTGGGTCAGGCTTTGCAATGGGCCTGGCTATTTCGTCGTATGAATGGTTTGCCGCGGCAACCCTGATCATAGTGGCCGTATTTTTCATTCCAATTTACCTCCGAAATCACATTTACACGATGCCGCAGTTTATCGCGAAGCGGTACAGTGATACGGTTAGTACCATTCTGGCGGTCTTCTGGTTGGTGGTTTATGTATTGGTCAACCTAACGTCGATTCTATATCTGGGGGCTATTGCCATCGAATCGTTGGTCGGTATTTCGTTTACTACCTGCACTATTGGACTGGCTGTGTTCGCCATCTTTATTACCCTCGGCGGTATGAAAGTGATTGGCTATACTGATGTTATTCAGGTGATTGTCTTAATTTTTGGCGGCCTGGTCGTCACCTATTTATCCTTGCAATTAGTGGCTAAGGAAACAGGAACGGCGGGCGTTTGGAATGGTTTACTAGCTATTCGGGAACACGCTGATAGTCATTTTCACATGTTCTTTGCAAAAGGAACACCCCATTACGATGTGCTGCCGGGTATGGCTTTGGTAACGGGTGGCATGTGGCTCAACAACCTGTATTACTGGGGTTGCAATCAATATATTGTGCAGCGGGCTTTAGGAGCCGATTTGAAGACTGCCCGCAGTGGTATTCTATTTGCCGCATTTTTAAAACTACTGATTCCTTTAATTGTAGTTATTCCGGGTATAGCCGCTTATGTGCTTTACCAAAGCGGACCATTTAGGGAAGCGATGACCGATGCGGCCGGTGTTGTAAAACCCGACCATGCCTATCCGGTGCTGATGAATCTGCTGCCTGTTGGTATGAAAGGATTGGCATTTGCAGCCCTGACAGCGGCTATTGTGGCTTCTCTGGCAGGAAAATGTAATTCGATTTCGACTATTTTTACCCTCGACCTTTATAAAAAGTATGTCAATAAAGAGGCATCCGAGCAAAAATTAGTGAATGTTGGGCGTTGGGCGGTTGTCGTGTCTTTTGCGGTGGCGATTGGCATAGCCCCTATGCTACGGTCGCTCGACCAGGTGTATCAGTACATTCAGGAATACACGAACTTCGTTACACCAGGCATATTTTCCATCTTTTTACTGGGTTTTTTCTGGAAACGAGCCACAAATCGGGCCGCTATGACGGTTGCTATACTGACGCTTCCCCTGTCTTTGCTGCTCAAATTTTGGCCGGAGGTGACAAATATGATTGGGATTCAAGCCGATTCTATTCCATTTCTTCACCGAACAACCTGGGTATTTTGTGTCGACATTCTCCTGATGGTGGTTGTTTCACTCACGGACCCAGCCGGATATCCAGCGGAGGAAAAGATTATTGTTGACCGGCAAATGTTCCGTGTAACGCCCTCATTTATAATTGGGTCAGTCGGCATTTTCAGTATCCTGGCCGTATTGTACACTGTATTCTGGTAAGACTGATGACGAAACTTTTAGTGTTAGGGCTTCTACTTGTGGGAACGTCGGCCTTAGCGCAATTACGGAATCGACTCGACTCCATAATGCGGTCTACCACACAGCCTACTTTGCCGGGAGCCGCTTTGTTAGTCGTTGTTGACGGAAAAACGATCTATAAAAACGGCTATGGATTAGCAAACGTCGAGACGAAATCCACCATTACGCCCGAAACAAACTTTCGGATGGCATCCGTCTCGAAGCAATTCACCGCAATGGGAATTCTATTGCTTGAAAAAGAGGGAAAATTGTCTTTGGACGATCCATTAACCAAATTCTTTACCGATTTCAACCCGCATGTTGGCCAGCAAATCCGTATTCGACATTTGCTAACGCACTCGTCAGGGATTCTGGACTATGAATCCCTGATGGACCAAAATCAGCACGAGCAACTTTTAGACGCCGATGTGTTAACGCTGCTAAAAAATCGTGATTCACTTTATTTTAAACCAGGAACCCAGTTTCGTTATAGTAATTCGGCCTATTGTTTGCTGGCACTGGTTATTGAACATGTGTCGGGAAGGTCGTTTGCCTCATTTATTCGGCAACAAATTTTTCAGCCGTTACACATGACTCAATCGACCATATATGAAGCTGGTAAGCCAATAGCCAACCGAGCTATGGGCTATCGAAAAAAAGCTGATTCATTTGTTTTCTCCGACCAGAGCGTAACGAGTGCGACAAAAGGTGACGGTGGTGTATATACTTCACTGACCGACTATCATAAATGGGCCGATGCGCTTCGGAAGGGTACGTTACTTGATTTAACGAAAACACGAACGCGTATTGGCAAAGCTATTCCCCAAATCCCCGGTAGCTATTACAGTGCGGGTTGGTTTTATCGTCAGCCTAACAATCCCGTTCTATTTCACTCAGGAAGTACATGCGGCTTCACTAATTACGTTGTTAGCATACCGGCGAAACAATTTTTGATGGCCTATTTTTCCAATAAAGCAGATAACAAAGACAATGCGGCTGCTATTTTGAAAATTCTAACCAGTAATGGCTACCCTGAATTGTCCGATATTCTACTGCTTGATGACCTGACTCAATAAGCAGATTAGCCCGTAACATTTGTTCTATCTTGCTGGTTAAAAGCAATAAATTTGTAGATTTGTTCTCTAAATTTTCTTTGGTTATGATTAGCGAAATTGCCCCTCTTGCCAGCCTCGATCAGTGGGAAGACGACCTACTGCTTCGTTATCCAAAGCCTGACGCGGCCCAGCCAGGGCACAAGGCAAAGGAAAACTACCGAAACTATGACACACCGGAACGTGATACCGTCCGGGAGTTTTACCGGCTCAATCATACCTACCAAACCTACGATTTCGTTCGGGAGAAAGAGCGTGAATTTCTGGCGTTCAATAAAAAAGAATTGCCAGTCTGGGGAGCTATGGAGTTTCTGAATACGCTTGTCGATGACTCCGACCCAGATACCGACCTCGACCAACTCCAGCATCTTTTGCTAACCGCCGAAGCCTTCCGTGCCGACGGTCACCCCGACTGGTTTGTATTAACGGGCCTTCTG
>JANXVQ010000846.1 GCA_025351545.1 Spirosoma sp. | reverse complement strand
ATTTATTATAAACCAAACGCCGATAACGTTACGAATTCGTTTACCCGAGTCTGAATTTCATGCTGCGTCAGATTCATAATTCGTTCGGTACCGAATTTTTCTACGCAGAAAGATGCCATTGCCGACCCGTAAATAACGGCTCTTTTCATATTCTCGAACGAAATATCATCTGTTTTGGCTAAATGGCCAATAAACCCACCAGCAAAGGTATCACCCGCGCCCGTTGGGTCAAACACCGATTCGAGCGGGAGCGCAGGCGCAAAGAAAATCTGGCCTTCGCTAAAAAGTAGTGCGCCGTGCTCCCCCTTTTTAATAATAACCGTTTTCGGCCCCATCGTCCGAATTTTGGCCGCAGCTTTCACTACTGAATACTCGTGTGTTAATTGACGCGCTTCTTCATCGTTGAGAACCAGTACATCAACCAGCTTGAGTAGACTCATTAAGTCGGAATTGGCAATTTCAATCCAGAGATTCATCGTATCGAGAACGATAAGTTTAGGGCGATTTTTCAATCGCTCAATTACCGTTTGTTGAATTGCCGGGGCTGTATTTCCCAGCATCAGGTATTGGCAATCCTGGTACGATTCTGGGATTATCGGGTCAAAACCTTCCATCACGTTTAACTGCACTTCTACCGTATCGCGGGTATTCATATCGTTATGATACTTTCCCGACCAGAAGAAGGTCTTCTCTCCCACCCGAACCTGTAAACCCTCGGTACGAACTCCGTGCTGATTGAGATTATCAATCATGGTTTGTGGAAAATCGTCACCCACAACGGCAACCAGATTATTTTCCTGCGTGAAGTACGACGCCGAAAGCGTGATGTAAGTGGCGGAACCGCCAATAATTTTGTCGGTTTTGCCGAACGGGGTTTCCAGCGCATCGAATGCCACGGAACCAACGGTAAGTAAGCTCATTTTTTCTTGGTTTATTTCCTTCGCCCAATTACCGGGCAACGTTTAAATGGTTTGGTTTCGTCAAATAACTTGCGGTACGTAATATGCGTTTTGACAATCTTCGATCCCAACTGGCTCACAAACCGCACCATAATTGGGTTAAAATCACCTACCCAGTTCATTTCCAGTTCGGTATACTGGAAATTAGGATTGCTGTCGGCTTCGTGCGGCATTCGTAGAGCAATAGCCGCTTCGACTCCTTTTCCCTGGTGTTCCGGAGCTACACCAAACACCACGCCGAAAGCCTTGTGATTGGTTTTCAAGAGCATATGCCATAAAAATTTCAATTTGCCGATTAAATCCAGTTTTCCGTTCACGTGTTTGAAAACTTGATTTAGCTCGGGTAAACAGACAAAAAAAGCAATTGGCTCATTCTGGTAATAAGCAAAATAGATAATTTTTTCGTCGATAACCGGCTTCAGTTTTTGCATCAGAACCTGCGCCTGCGCGGCCGACATTTCCTTAACGCCACTATGTCCTGCCCAGGCGGCATTGTAAATGTGTCGAAACTGTTCAGCGGCTACAGGCAGTTGCTTTTTGTCGATCGTCCGAAAAGTGTATTCAGGATTTTGGTAGATTCGCTGGGCACGATCTTTTACGGCCTGCGACATATCCACCAGTTTCGACCAGGTTGTGGGAATGCCGAATGTGTATTGTTTGAAATAATCCTTGAAACCATAATTCTCAAAAAATGGAATGTAATACGGCTTGGTGTAAGGCATGCAATAGTTTGGTTCCCGGTCGAACCCGTCAACCAGCAAGCCCCACCACCGGTCGCGGTCGCCAAAGTTAGTGGGGCCATCCATTGCCTCCATGCCCCGGCTTTGCAGCCATATTTTTCCCGCATTGAACAAGGCGAAAGCCGCCGACTGGTCGTTCATACACTCAAAAAAAACTAATCCGCCCGTAGGCTGATCGTTATCGAGGTTAGCAATTTCATGGTCGATAAAAGCCGCCACCCGACCAATGGTTTCGCCCTTATCGTTCAACAACAAATACCGAACACATTCGCCGTGTTCGAACCGCTTGTTACGAGCCGGGTCAAACACCTCTTCAACATCGGCATCCAATGGCCGAATCCAGCATGAATCAGCACGATAGAGCCGTACGGGAAACTGAATAAATTCTTTCTGATATCGGGCGTTTTCGCCTACCTCAACTACCTGCATCACAGAACAGAGCGGATCAATTTTCAAAACAAAATGCGAATATAGCCAAAAGCTACGGGTCGCACAGGTAGGCTACCATTTTCCGCTCAACAATCCCTAACTTTGGGAGCTTGTTTTAGCCCGGATTCTGACCGGGCGGCCAAAGCCATGACAAAAAATCGAATGCAGCCACTTCACGTATACAATACGCTTGCCCGCAAAAAAGAACTGTTCGAACCGCTCAATGCGCCTTATGTAGGCATGTACGTTTGCGGCCCTACGGTTTATAATTATGTCCACCTCGGCAACGTCCGCACGTTTTTAACGTTCGATACACTATATCGTTATCTAACATTTATCGGCTATAAAGTTCGCTACGTCCGTAACCTTACTGACGTTGGTCATCTTGTTGGTGACGGTGACGATGGGGAAGACAAAATTGGTCGAATGGCTAAGTTGGAAAAGGTAGAGCCGATGGAAATCGTGCAACGCTTCACGAATGATTTTCAT
>JANXVQ010000833.1 GCA_025351545.1 Spirosoma sp. | reverse complement strand
TTACTGTGGCCCAGTTTTCTGAAACACCCACCGGCAAAGTGGATCATAAGGCGACAGTAGCGCAAATCCGCTAACTTTGCCGGACTTGTTAACCGACGTTCTATGTCTTTCAAAAGTCTCCAAATTCGCTACCAGACGGCCCGGTCGCTCCCCGCACCCTATTCGTACTATTATACTCTGACTATTAATGCAGTTGCGACCAATGCCATTCAGGTAGAATTCGCTATCACGTATCCCGACCGCGCCGATATTGACGACGATGAACTAATCGCTGAAGGGTACACGCGTGATGATGATTTTTCGTGGTCGGGCCGATTACCCAGAAACTGGTGGGAAACCATAGACAATCTGGTACGCAAAACGCGTTTGCAGCCGATCAATGAAGATCAGTTGGATGAAGACGATGATTTCTGGGATATTACCGTTGAAGCCGATGGCGGAACTAAAACCCAGGGCAAGCCCGCCAAAGCCGACGATTGGCAGTATTTAATGCAGGAACTGATACAGGCATCGTATGAATCAGTTGGTCGTGAGCGGGCTTTTGAGTTACAATATCTGAATTTCAACGGTTTGCAAGGCGAGCGGGAACTGCGCTTAACGGCTTCCTTCGCAGAGCGTACGGTTAAAATCATGAGCATTGAAGACCGGCACGAACAAACCAAAACAATGCCCTGGTCGACGTTACAACACGTAATGAGCAATGTATATGATCATGATTATGACCCGGATGATGCGCAGCTCAAACGCCCCAAGCGTACTGGCCAATGGTTGAATCTGGGTGGTGACGAATGGTATGATATCAGCGGTTTATCGACTCTGATCAAGACACTCGGTGCGCTGTAAAAGCTGGTAACTAACATACCGGGTTAATGGCGCGAACGTCTTCGTTCGTGCCGTTTTATGAACCTCGATGGCGCGAACGTCTTCGTTCGCGCCATCAATGGCCATTAACAGGGGCTATTTCATTTTCAACTAACACTACCAGATAAATTTCTCTTCTAAAAACCTTTATCTAATCCAGACCTCGGTCGAAACCATTCCGCCTACCTGACTTTTACGTTCCAGAAGAACCAACTCCGACTTATGAAGGCATTGCCGCCAATCAGCCAATGCCCTCACATTGAGTCCTGCTATGAGTCGAAAAAATCGAATCATACTCCACAAAAGAGCTTTCTGCCACCAGATATTCGTCTGCACAAAATCTGTTATAAACCACAGTCCGGTCGGCTTGAGTACAGCCAGAAGTTGAGGGATAAAGCTGGTTTGCAAGGTGGTTTCGGTGAAAAGATCCAGAACGAAAGCCGTTATAATAACGTCGAACTGTTCGCCGGGCAACAAAGCAGTTTCGTTACCAACCCTAAAGTCAACCGAGCCCACCAGCGCCTTATGGATCATCCGCCGACTGGCCCGAGCCACCATTTGAGACGATGCGTCAAGGTACACCATTCGTTTAGGCTGGCAACGGGTTAACACCTGTTCCAATAGCCAGCCCGCTCCCCCACCAACGATTAATACAGAAGCTCCGACCGGTATTCGATCCAGAAATACAAGTTGCGCCCATTGCAATCTGTGACCGAATACCATAAATGAAAGGGCATCGTACACGGGAGCAATCCAGTTAAAGTCACCTCCAGCGGTCGATTTAGCACTCATGTATACACGCTTTATTCGCCGGTCTGATCGCCAAACAAGAGAAAATCTTTATACATCGCACACTCCCGAATCATTTCCTTATGAAACAGGGTGCGCCTATAGTTTTTGAAGAAATCATTGTAAAGTGTGGCGTATTTGGTTTGGCGCAGACCCCGCATATTCTTCACAAAGGTTGAATCTCCCTCATAAACGTATCCATTTCGAATTTGCTCAATGGATTGTCGCACCGAAAACCCATGCGCTTCGCAACGAGCGGCCATATAGGCAGATCGGTCACTAACAGCGGCAGTCTTAGCCACTTTCGCCGATTGTTCAAAATAATCTCCGGCGCGCATTGTTGTATAATAATCTGTATTCATCAACGCATCGTAGCGTTTCTCTTTCTCGATTGGGTTAGTCGGAACATCATCAACAGGCGGTTCGCCCGCGCTCCAATATGACTTCGTCAAGAGCCAGGCGTTGCCATACCAACTTAGATTCCAGGCGCCACAGCCCAATTGATAGTATAATTCGGCAGCTTTATCGCCCGTGGCCGATTTGGCTTGTTGCTCCAGATCGGCCATATGCCGGGCAAACTGAACGGGCGTGTACGGATTCTTTCCCGATTCAGCGGGGAAGTCCATTGCCCCGTCGGACGTATGCAGCCGGGGCATTTTAATGGCAAATGGATTCTGCTGAAAATACGTTGTGAAGGCTTCATTGGCCCATATGTTGGGATTCACCTTAGCAAAAGCATTGGCGGCTTCGGCGTAGTGATGTTCCATCATCAGCCGCCGACCCAGCAGTAGATTCAGATCGGCGTCTGTTATACCCGATAATTTTATCAACCGCTTATCGAAATCGGTTAGCGTTGGCTGATGGGCGAAGGCAATCGTCTGTTGAAT
>JANXVQ010000823.1 GCA_025351545.1 Spirosoma sp. | reverse complement strand
GCAAGGCTCTGCACCAACTGTTCAGCCTCCACTAAACAGGGCGCGGCTGATTGCTCAGGCTGGGTAATAACATCTTCCAGCATAACTCGGCTTAACTCAGGGTAAACCGATGTAGAACTTACATAAATGACTCGTTTTACTGATGAATGTCGTATGGCATTGGTCAAATGCTGAATTTGTTGCGGGTGAAAATCATCGCCCATCTTTCCTGCTTTCGGCGGAATATCAATGATCAGAATATCGGTTTGCAGCAGAGCCGTCAAATCGCCGACGGGTTCAGGGTTTAACTGAAGCTGGTAGGCATCAATGCCATTTTGGCGTAGCAGGGCCAATTTTTCGATTGATGTGGTACTGCCTTTTACGCTGTAACCTTCCTGCAAAAGCTTCTTAGCTAAAGGAAATCCCAGCCAGCCGCAACCGATAATAGAAATAGAGTTAACTGGCATATACTAGAATCCAACACCAAATGTAATCGTCCGAACATCCGGGCCTTTGTCGGCTTGAAAAAGAGGGCTCATATCGTACTTTACAAAGAAATCGACGCTTCGGAGACCTAAATGTGCAATCAGACCGTAGCGGTAATTATTCAGATAAAAATCTGAATGTCGGCGGTCTTTGCTACCATCAGCTTCCTTTATTTTTCGATAGCTATCGAGACGATAATTAATATAACCACCTAATCCAATGTGGCAGATCTTTCGGCCGTCGGTATTGTAGAACGTAACGCGAGGCACGACAGGAATGCCAATGGTACAAACGGTCAGCTTACTTTTCTGTAAAACTCGACCTGCATCCGGGAACGCTACACCCGTGGGTGTCTTCTCAGCCACATTGTTTCCTTCAAACATAAAGTTGTTCCAGGCTACCTCAACACCGTAATACAGCTTCAATGACGCGTATTTGCCTCGGATAAGCGTTGGCATTGCGCCTACCGACAAGGCAACGTAGCGTGATCCAATTGGCCGTAAATCGTAACTATCTTCGGGATAAGCCAGATTTGCACTTTGCTGAATGAAGTTGTTCAGACCAATACTCAATCCATAGTCAAAACCCCCGCCGTCTCTTTCGCGCTTCCGACGTTTTGCCCGCTCATAATCCCGATCATTCTCGTCTTTTTGCCGGGACCCTGTTTTGGTTGTATCACCATTGCTGTTGATCACAATTGTGAAGCTATTTTTCTTTTTTGTCACAACCAGGACAGTGTCTTTCAAGAAACGTTCGCCGTCCTGAGAAATAGCCGTTTGTCCACCGGGTAGCGAGTCGAGTTTCATACCCATCTCGCGAACAATTTTGTTTAAATCATAATTTGAAAGCGCCTGAATACCGGCTTTGTCAGGCGCGTAGATAACCAGGCGCGTTCGGTTCGCAAAACGAATTACCAATGAGTCAGCCAAATGTACAGGCGCTGCCTGAGCCCCGGCTATCACTGTTATTCCTATAATTGCCGTGACAATTATACATAGTGCTCTATTCATTGTTTGGCTGATTTATCTTTATCAAAAGTGTGCTTTAAGCCATTGTAAGCCCGACCGAGCAAACCTCTATCATCGTTGCTTATATTATCCTGGCGAGCAAACATATCCCCTTGTTTAATTCGTTTAACCTGCTGCCATAAACCACTTACCTTAGTTTCTTTTTCAGGTTTTCTATTCTGCGCCACCACAACTTTTTCTTCAATCGGAGCTTCAGCAGCCTGCCGGGCTGTCACCAATGATTCGGGTTCCGCAATTGTAACTATTAATACGCGCTCAGCAACTGGATTGGGTCTGGTTATTGGTTTGTTCTCTGCCAATTGCTCGACCGTTGCCTGGTTGGCTGACGGCAGCGTGCTGAGTACTGGCGCATCAATAATAGTCGGATTTTTAGTCAGTTTTGTTTGCGCTAAAACAGGATTATCAGTTGCTGTCGGTATAATCTTAATTGCCTTGTTGCTTTCAATTGATCGACTTACCAAATCATTGTTTTGTTTGTTTGCTTCTAACGTATTAGCAGTAACAGCTATTTGTCTGCTGTTCGCTTCCTGGCTTATTACATCAGGTGTTCCGACATTTGGTATTGTTTCATTTTGTTGTTGCTCCAGTTGTTTCTGAACAGCTTTTTTTGGATGACCCATCACCGGCTTGTTCATAGCCACTTGACTTTGCTCCACGTTTTTGCCCGATGGCCAATAAAGCCGGGCGGATAAACACACTACTAGTAGACAAGCCACGGCAGCCATGTACCGTTGCACAGTTGGATTACGCCAGAAGACAAGGCGTACCTCTGGTTTCTGTTGGCCCATGCGTGCCTG
>JANXVQ010000814.1 GCA_025351545.1 Spirosoma sp. | reverse complement strand
AAAGTTTAAAGACTACCTGCGCGAGATCCGAACAATGGCTATCGACATGGAAACGGCTACCATTTTCACTGTCGGCTTTGTTAACTCAATTCCACACGGCGCTTTGCTGTTGGTATCCGACAATCCATTAGTCCCAGAAGGGGTAAAAACTGAAGAAAGCGACAAACGCGTAACGGGCCAATTTGTCAATGTTCATTTAGAAATTGGCATCGACGCGTTGCTAGAACTCGAATCGTCCGGAGACTCGGTGAAGCATTTGAAATTTGAATAAATAAGTAATTACGCAGAATTAAACCTATAAGGTTTTTGAAACCTTATAGGTTTGTAATCAGACAGTTACCTTTGAAATTTATCTAACTTAATTCTGCATAATTAAATCTGCTTTCCGTTTAATTACAATACTCGCTAATTACCTTATACGCTGGGTTATAGCCCAGTTCTCCCGCTTTAGAGAGATCGAGGCAACCGCCGTTTTCATCGCCAAGGCTGTGTTTGATCAGGCCGCGAACATAATAAACTTCGGCATAGCGCGGACTTAGTTTAATGGCACTGTTGCAGTCCATAATAGCTCCTTTCTGATCGCCCTGCGCCGATTTAATCATGCCCCGGCTGAAATAAGCTTCGGCGCGTTCGTTACTTAACTCATTGATCTTGTTATGTTCCTGCACTACGTTGCGTAGATTGTCGAGGGTGGTGTGCGTCATACGCCCACTATAAACCACCTTCACATCGGTGTTGACATTGTTTATCTCAATGGCCTGGTTGAAATCCTGAACAGCCCCTTTTTGATCGCCGAGTTTACTTCGGCAGAAACCCCGGCCATAGTAGGCCCGGTAGTTATCGCCCTTAAGCGCAATGGCGCGGTCGTAATCGGGTAGCGCACCTTTGTAGTCTTCCAATTTCCCCTTCGTATAACCCCGATAGAAAAAGGACTCTCCGTCTTCGGGGCTTAATTCGATAGCTTTATTTAAGTCGAGAAGGGCACCGGCGAAGTCGCTTAACTCAACTTTCGACATTCCCCGTCCGGCATAAGCCTGTGGGCGTTTGGGCGTAATTTCTACGACTTTCGTAAAATCGGCTATACTAGCGGCAAAATCTTCCAGTTTTTGCTTGGTAACGGCTCGCATGTAGTACGTCTGACTATTGGTCGGCTCTAGCTCAATGGCTTTGGAAAAATCGGCTAATGCGCTCCGATATTGGTCGATGCGGCTTCGACTAATGCCCCGGCTGTAATAAGCCTGAGGATCGTCGGGATTGAGTTCAATAGACCGGCTGTAATCCAGTAAAGCGCCCCGATGATCATCTTGTTTGCCTTTGCTCACACCCCGACTCAGATAGGCAAGTGCGTCTTTTCCATTCAGATCAATAGCTTTGTCATAATCAAGAATGGCTCCCCGATGATCTTTGAGATTGGCTTTGGCTAATCCTCGATTATAGTAACTCGCTGAGTTTTCGGGGTTTAAGGTTATCGCCATGCTGAAAGCTTGCAAGGCACCCGTAAAATCACTCGTTTTACTTTTTGCGATGCCGCTTTCGAAATGGTCAACGGCAGTTTGTTGAGCTATAAGGGAGAAAGTTAGGCTGGTACACAAAAATAAAGTGACCAGCGACAATAGATGTCGCTTCATAAATAAAGTGATAAGTTTTGGTGAGTAAGCGCTTTTTAAGCGGGATAAAATTAGCCGTTTGTTACCGCTTTGGCAAGTTATTAAAATGTTAATGCCTAGAAAACAACGGATTAGTAAGTCGTCAGTCTGATGAATGCTAAAAAAATAGTCGCTCATCGACCCTTTTTGGTTATTTATAAAGAAAATGCGACAAAATGTCTTTCTTTTTTTTCGGGAAATCAAGGAAAGTGTGACAAAATGTCGTTAAAAAATTGAAAAATTGACTTGGTACAAGATTTGACTTAGGGTGAATGTGTTTGACAGTAAACAACCTTCTAAAACAAAATAAGAACATGGCAACCTTAGTTCGATATAACAACTTCCCTACTTTCTTTAATCCTTTCTACGGCCGTCCCGTTATTAATCGGTACCAAACCGCAACGCCTAACGTACCCGCCGTAAACGTAAAAGAAACTGAAACCGCTTTCCTTATTGAACTGGCCGCTCCCGGTCTGAAAAAGGAAGAGTTGAAAATCAACGTAGAAAACAATAAACTGACGATTGCCTATCAATCGGAAGTGAAAACCGAAGAAACAGCCGGGAAATTTACCCGGCAGGAATTTGGTTTTACGTCGTTTGAACGCAGTTTCCGTTTGCCAAAAACGGTGAATGCCGACGCAATCAAGGCGGGGTATACCGATGGTATTCTGACTGTTGAAT